>NZ_JBIUYD010000022.1:116959-171158 GCF_044744345.1 Kitasatospora sp. NPDC087315
CGCCGCCCATGGCGGCGGCCGCCGGGCCGCGGGGGTGCGCGCCCTCCGGGCGGGCGCGCCCCGCCGGGATCATGCCGCGCGCGGGGGGGGGGGGGGGCCGGGGGGGGGCCCGCCCCCCCCCCGGCCCGGCCGCTCAGTCGGTCTCCCGCGCGTGCCGCGAAAGCGCCGACGTGGCCAGCGAGTTGTGCACGCTGAACGCCACCGTCCCGGGCAGGTAGCGGTCCTGGGACCACTCCACCGGCGTCCCCGTCGGGTCGGTGGTCCGGCGCCGCTCGCGCAGCAGCGGGCTGCCGCGCCGGCAGCCGAGCAGCCGGGCGTCCTCCACGTTGGCGGCGACGATGTCGATGGTGTGGTCGGCGTCCGTGAACAGGATGCCGTGCTCGCGCAGCACTTCGGTGTGCGAGACCACGTCGGGCGGCAGCTGGGCGACGATCTCGCCGACCCGCGGCGGGTAGACGGTCCGCTCGACCATCACCGGCGTCCCGGACAGGGTGCGCAGACGGACCGTCAGATAGACCTCGGCGCCCGGCTCCAGGCGCAGCTGCTCACGCTCGGCGGCGTCGGCGGGGCGACGGACCAGCGAGTCCAGGATGCCGCCGGGCTCCTCGCCCATCGAGTACGCCCAGTGCGTGAAGCTGAGCAGCTCGGAGAAGCTCTGCACCCGCGCAGTGCCCAGCACCACCCGCCGGGTGCCGCGCCGGGAGGTGACCAGCCCGTCCGAGCGCAGCACGGCCAGCGCCTGGCGGACGGTGCCGCGCGAGACGCCGTACTGCTCGGCCAGCGCGCCCTCGGCGGGCAGCCGGCCGGCCTCGCCGTACGCGCCGGTGGTGATCGCCTCGCGCAGGTCGGCGGCCACCTTGCGGTAGAGGGCGCCGGCGGCGCGGTCCTCGGCCGGTGCGGCGGCGGCACGGCCACGGCCCGGCGGCGGGGCGGGCTCCGAGGCCGTCGTGAGGTCCTCGCCCGGCGCGGCCGAGCGGCCCTGGCCCGGCGCGGTTCCTGCGGCCGCGGGGCGGTCGGGCTCCAGTGCCACGTCAGTCAATGTCCCTCCTGGGGCGGTGTCCTGCGCAACCGTACCGGCGCGGACAGCCCGACCTTATCCCGCTGCGCCCTCGAAGCATCGCACTCGGCCGATCACTCCCGGACGGCCCGATTCGACCGTTCCCGCAGCCGACCCCGGTTCCGGGCCGTCCGTTCACCTTCCCGTCACCGGGCTCCGGCGTACTTACCCCCGTCAGCGAAGTTGGCTAGTCAACTCGGCCCCGTCCGAACCGCCTCTCCGCCCGACTCCGGCCCTCGCGAAGGCCACTCTCAGGACCCCCGGGCCCCCTGAGGCCCCTCGCGAAGGCAGCCCTCGCGAACCTCCCCCTCGCGACCGGCACCCCTCGCAGTACGCCCCCGATCAGGAGACTGACCCGTGACCGTGCACCGTGCCCGCGCCGCCGCCTTCGCGGCCGTACTGACCGCCGCCGCGCTCTCCCTCACCGCCTGCGGCTCCGCCGGTTCGACCACCGCGAAGTCCGGCGACGCCGCCAAGGCCGGCACCAAGGACGCCAAGGACGCCACCTCGCTCGCCGACTTCGGCGGCATGGACGGCCTGGTCGCCGCCGCCAAGAAGGAGGGCAAGCTGCACGCCATCACGCTGCCCCGGGACTGGGCGAACTACGGCAAGCTCATGGACTCGTTCAAGGCCAAGTACGGCATCGAGATCGAGGACGAGAACCCGGACGGCTCCAGCCAGGACGAGATCAACGCGATCACCTCCCGCAAGGGCCAGGACCGCGCCCCCGACGTGGTCGACCTCGGCAGCGCCTTCGCGCTCCAGGCGGTCAAGGACGGCCTGCTCGCCCCCTACAAGGTCGCCACCTTCGACAAGGTGCCGGACACCATGAAGGACGCGAACGGCGCCGCCGTCAACGACTACGGCGGCTACGTCTCCATCGGCTGCGACGCCAAGAAGATCGCCAACTGCCCGAAGACGTTCGCCGATCTGCTCAAGCCGGAGTACAAGGGCCAGGTCGCCCTCAACGGCAACCCGACCAAGTCCGGTTCCGCCTTCGGCGGCGTCTACGCGGCCGCGCTCGCCAACGGCGGCTCGCTGGACAACATCCAGCCCGGCATCGACTTCTTCGGCAAGCTGAAGCAGTCCGGCAACTTCAACCCGGTCGAGTCCACCCCGGCGACCGTCGAGAAGGGCGAGACCCCGATCTCGATCGACTGGTCCTACCTGAACGCCGGCTACACCGACGAGTTCAAGGAGAAGGGCGTCGACTGGAAGGTCTCCGTCCCCAGCGACGGCAGCTACGCCCAGTTCTACAACCAGGGCATCAACAAGTGGGCCCCGCACCCGGCGGCCGCCCGCCTGTGGCAGGAGTACCTGTTCAGCGCCGAGGGCCAGAACCTCTTCCTCGGCGGCTACGCCACCCCGTCCACCTTCGAGGCCCTGAAGAAGGACGGCACCCTGGACACCGCGGCCGCCGCCAAGCTGCCGGCCATCGAGAAGCCGTTCACCACCTTCCCGACCCAGGACCAGATCACGGCCGCCAAGAAGGTCGTCACCGAGAACTGGACCAAGGCCATCGCGGGCTGACATACCGTCACCTCACCTCGAACGGGCTGATCCCACTCATGACCACGGCTCCCACCCCGGTGCCGACCACCCCCGCCGCCACCGTTCCCGGTGGCGGCGCGGGGGCGTCCGCCACCGACACCACCACCGCCACGACCACCACCCCCACCCCGCGCCGCGGCCCGGCGCTGCGCCTCGGCGGCGGCTCCTGGCTCGCCACCGTGCCGCTCTTCGTCTTCTTCGCGATCGGCTTCGGCCTGCCGGCCGTCGCGATCGTGATCGGCGCCTTCACCACCTCCAGCGACGCGGAGGGCGGCGGCGGCCGGTTCACCCTCGACAACGTCACCGCCTCGGTCCAGGGGGCCTACTGGACGGCGATGGTCAGCAGCCTCAAGCTGTCCGCGCTCACCGCGCTGCTCTCCACCGTGATCGGCCTGCCGATCGCCCAGGCCGTGGTGACCTCCCGGTTCACCTGGCTGCGCCAGGCGGTGCTCACCGCCTCCGGCGTCCTGGCCAACTTCGGCGGACTGCCGCTGGCCTTCGCCTTCGTCGCCACCCTCGGCAACGCCGGCGAGATCACCAAGCTGCTCCACCTCACCGACCACGGCTGGTCGCTCTACTCCTTCACCGGCCTGACCGTCGTCTACCTGTACTTCCTCGTCCCGCTCATGGTGCTCACCATCACCCCGGCCCTGGACGGCCTGCGGGTGCAGTGGCGCGAGGCGGCCCACAACAACCGGGCCACCACCGTGCAGTACTGGCGCCACGTCGCGCTGCCGATCCTGCTGCCCTCGCTGCTCGGCGGGTTCGTCCTGCTCTTCGGCAGCGCCTTCGCCGCGTACGCCACCGCCGCCGCCATGGTCGGCGCCACCGTGCCGCTGGTCAGCCGCTCGATCGCCGACGCGCTCTCCGGCAACGTCCTGGTCGGCCAGGGCAATCTCGCCCTCGCCCTCAGCCTCAACATGATCGTGGTGGCCGTCCTGGTGATGGCCGTGTACCTCCCCCTCCAGCGCCGGAGTGCCCGATGGCTCAGCTGACCTCCGCCCGCACCTCGTCCGGGCGCCCGAAGGTGCGCTGGTGGCGCGGTGCCGTCCTGCTCCTCGCGGGCGTCTACTTCGTCGTCCCGCTCGCCGCCTCCGGATACTTCTCCATCGACGACCCGAAGGGCTACTCCTTCGAGGCGTACACCGGCCTGCTGAGCGCCCCCGGCTTCCTCGACAGTCTCTGGCTGACCCTCCAGCTCGCCGTCGTCACCGTCCTGGTGCTGCTGCTCCTGCTGGTGCCCGCGCTGATCGCGGTCCGGCTCGGCGCGCCCCGGCTGCGCCCGGTGATCGACGTGCTCTGCACGCTGCCGCTGGTCGTCCCGCCGGTCGCGCTCACCGCCGGCCTGATCGGCGTGCTGCGCTGGGGCCCGGACTACCTGATGGACACGCCGTTCTTCCAGACCTTCGTGTTCATCCAGGACCCGGACTTCCCGCTGGTCCTGGTCATCGCGTACGTGCTGATGTCGCTCCCGCTCGCCTACCGGGCGCTGGACGCGGGCCTGCGCGCGGTGGACGTCCGCACCCTGGTCGAGGCCGCCCGCAACTGCGGTGCGAGCTGGCCGCGCGCGGTGTTCACCGTCGTCCTGCCGAACCTGCGCGGCGCGCTGCTGAACGCCTCCTTCCTCACCCTGGCCCTGGTGCTCGGCGAGTTCACCGCCGCCTCGATCCTCGGCTACCAGCCCTTCCCCGTGTGGATCTACTCGGTCGGCAACAGCCAGGCCCACATGTCGGTCGCGGTCTCCATCCTGAGCCTGCTGATCACCTGGCTGCTGCTGCTGCTGCTGGCCGCCGTCGGCCGCGAGCGCCGGCACAGGACCACGTCCTGACGTCCGCACCGCTCGGCCGCACCGTTCGGCCTCACTGTTCGACCTCCCGACGTCCCGAGCTCCTGAATTCCACGGAGAAACGAACCCCCATGACTTCCCTCGCAGTTGAGAAGACCGCCACCGCCCCGGGCGGCGCCACCGTCGAGTTCCGCACCCTGCGCCGGGCGTTCGGCACCACCACCGCGCTGGACGGCCTGGACCTCACCGTCCGGCCGGGCGAACTCCTCGCCCTGCTCGGCCCGTCCGGCTGCGGCAAGACCACCGCGCTGCGCATCCTGGCCGGCTTCGAGCAGCACGACTCCGGCCAGGTGCTGGTGGACGGCGAGGACATCACCCGGATCCCCGCGCACCGGCGCGACGCCGGCATGGTGTTCCAGTCCTACAGCCTCTTCCCACACCTGACCGCCGCCGACAACGTCGCCTTCGGCCTTCGGATGCGCGGCACCGGCAAGGCCGAACGGCGCGGTCGCGCCCAGGAGTTGCTGGAACTGGTCGGCCTGCCGCAGCACGCCGACCGCTACCCGCACCAGCTGTCCGGCGGCCAGCAGCAGCGCATCGCGCTCGCCCGCGCGCTCGCCCTGCAGCCGCGCGTCCTGCTGCTCGACGAGCCGCTGTCCGCGCTGGACGCCAAGGTCCGCCTCTCGCTGCGCGAGGAGATCCGGCGCCTCCAGCAGGAGTTGGGCATCACCACCCTGTTCGTCACCCACGATCAGGAGGAGGCGCTCTCGATGGCCGACCGGGTCGCCGTGCTGCGCGCGGGCCGGCTGGAGCAGTGCGCCACCCCGTCCGAGCTGTACGCCCGCCCGGCGACGGCCTTCGTGGCCGAGTTCGTCGGCACCATGAGCCGCATCCCGTGCACCCGGACGGCCGACGGCGTCGAGGTGCTCGGCCGCCGCCACGCCGTGGACGGCACCGCGCCCGCCGAGGGCGAACTGGAGGTCCTGGTCCGGCCCGAGAACGTGTCGCTGGCCCCGGCCGGGGACGGCCCGGCCCTGGTGGTCTCCGCGTCCTTCCTGGGCGCCGTCACCCGGCTGACCGTCCGCCTCGCCGACGGCACCGAGGTCAAGGCCGACCTGCCGACCGAGGCCGCCGCCACCCTGCCGATCGGCTCCCGCGCCGCGCTCACCCTGCCCGAGCGGCCGGTGCTGGTGGACCGCCGTACCGTCTGAACCGACCTGTCCGTCCCTACTGCACTGCCTCTGCCGCCTCTACTGCCTCTGCTGCTGAACCACCGAAGGTACCGCCATGCCTGAGACCCCCCTGCCCGCCGCCGTCCTCTTCGACATGGACGGCACCCTGGTCGACACCGAGCACCTCTGGTGGCAGGCCGCCGCCGAACTCGCCGAGGAACTCCAGCACCCGCTGACCGACCAGGACGCCCCCGAGGTGCTCGGCCAGGCGATCGAGCACACCGCCGCCCATCTGCACCAGGTCAGCGGCACCTCGCTCAGCGAGGCCGAACTCGCCCACCGCCTCGGCGAGTCCTTCTTCGGCAAGGTCTCCGCCGAGACCGTCCCGCGCCCCGGCGCCCTCGCGCTGCTCGCCGAACTGCGGGACGCCCGGGTGCCCACCGCACTGGTCTCCGCCTCGCCGCGCCGGGTGGTGGAGCTCGTCCTCTCCACCATCGGCCGCGACTGGTTCGCCGTCACCCTGGCCGCCGAGGACACCGAGCGCACCAAGCCCGCGCCGGACCCGTACCTCGCCGCCGCCGACCGCCTCGGCCTGGACCCGGCGGCCTGCGTGGCCGTCGAGGACACCCCGACCGGCGTCGCCTCCGCCACGGCCGCCGGCTGCGCGGTGCTCGCCGTGCCGTCCACCGCCACGCCCATCCCCGACGGCTCCCGGGTCACCCTGCTCGACAGCCTGGTCCACGCCGACCTCGCCCTGCTCGGAAAGCTCGGCGCCCGCCCGGCCGGCTGACCACCGTGCCCTACCTCCTGCTCGCCCTCGCCATCACCAGCGAGGTCTGCGCCACCAGCTGCCTCAAGCTCACCGAGGGCTTCACCCGCCTCTGGCCCAGCCTGGGCGTGGGCATCGGCTACGCGCTCTCCTTCCTGCTGCTCGGCCGGGCCCTGAAGCACATCCCGGTCTCCGTCGCCTACGCCGTCTGGTCGGGCGCGGGCACCGCCGCGGTGGCCGGCATCGGCGTCATCGCCTTCGGCGAGTCCCTGGGCCGCCTCCAGTGGCTGGGCATCGCCCTGGTGATCGTCGGCGTCGTCGTCCTCAACCTCAAGGGCGGCCACTGACCGCCGGCGTGTCGGTGCCGGGTGCGAGCATCGGGCCCATGGGAGTTCTCTTCAACTACTACACCGCCGCCGACGACCGGGCCGCCGCCGGGGCGATCGTGCGCGACGACGACGAGCCGTTCGGCACGGGGTACGACGAATTCACGGTGAAGGGGATCGACCCGATGGTCGGCCTCCTTCCCGCCGAGTCCCTCCTCACCGGCAGGCCCGAGGCGCAGCTCGCGGCCGATCCCGGGCGCAACCGGCTGGTCGCGATGCTCGAGGACGGCGAGATCGTCGCCCTGACCATCCCGGACGCGCTCCGCGACGCCCTGACCGCCGCCGACCACCACACGCTGACCGCCGCCGGCCTGTCCTGGTCCCGGTCCGACACCTTCGACATGCTCCCGGACGAGGCCCACCTCACCGAGTTCCTGGAGCAGTTGGCCGCCCTGGCCCGCCGGGCGGCGTCCCGCGGCCACCACCTCTACTGCTGGATCTGCCCGTAGCCACGCACAGCCCCTTCCACCCAGGGCCGGCCCCACCCGTGTACAGGAAGTCGACGCGTCCGACTTCCTGTACACGGACTCCTGGTCGTACGACGGTCAGTTGGGGACGTCATCCAGGTCGAACACGCTGCCGAGCTCACCGGCGGCGGGCGTCTCGACCTTCGGAACGGTGCCCAGACCCGAGTACGTCACGCACGATATCGAAGAGCCCCACCGCTTGCGGTGGGGCTCTTCGACGTTGCCGAAGGAAGCCCGTGCCCATACGCACCGATCCCTTTATCGCCGGTGATCGCTGCAGCGTCCGGTTCACCCTGGTAAGTGACCCGTTCCGGGTGATCATCCTCCCTGCGCGTCAGGTGTCGGTCATCCCGCCGGCGAACCGCGCCCCTGCTTCGAAGTCGTCGTGGTGCACCCGCACATCCTGGATGCCGAGAGCCCACATCAGATCCGACATCCGCACCACATACGTTCGCCCGATCTTTCGCAGCGGGCAAGGGAAGTCACCGCGCCTTGCTCGCTTGTACGCAGTGGTCAGGCCCAGGCCCAACGCATCCGCAGCAGTCCGTAGCCCGACCTCCGCGGGGAGACCGAACACTGCCGAGAAAGACACGGACTCATCACGATGACGCTTCATGAGCAGGCCCCCACATCTCGAACAAGGTGGGCTGCTCGCTCAGTGCGTGATGGTCCCCGCCATACGGTCGTCGCAGCCGGGACCGGCTGATCCGACGCACCTGACGCACATGCGCCAGAAGACCCAGGCGGTATGCCAGTGCGCCCAGACGTTCACCCTGCGCCTGTTGGACGAGAGTCCTGGACATCACGTCAACGAACACGACGCTGGCGGGCGTCCTGGTCATAGGCTGAGGCACGACCTCTTCCCGCGCCATGCCCCATCCCCCTACCGGGGTCTCCTTCGGACCGCGTCGTCCGGTCTGCCACCCGGTGGTGAACACCGCGTCCATCAGGTGTTGCTCGATGTCCGCCGGAGCCTCTCTCTTGATAGCCCGTGCGCCTTCCAACACTCCTTGCAGCAGTGCGGAGCCGACATCGGCCCGCTCGGCTCCCGTCTGCCGGGCGATCGAGTACGCCACTCCACGCAGTCGAGGCGCGAGCAGCCACACGGCAATCAGCGTCCAGCTCCGTTCACCCCCGACCTCGGCCTCCTCGCGCAGGTGGCGCGCGATATGACGCCAAGCGGCAGTTCGTTCCGGGTGGCCTGATTCGCCACTGCGGGCCTGGGACCGGAGGTCGTCCAGCGAAATGGGTCCTCCGCTCCCACATAGGGCCGCAGGCCCACACAACAGCACCGTGTCGGCGTACTGCTCCTCAACGGATCTGCAAATACGCGCGAAGACATCGGGGGTCTGCGGCGCACTCACCACTTGCCTCCTTCCCGATCCGCACCGGGACCGTCCTGCCCCACGCCCCCACGACCCGACCATGTGGGCTCATCGGCTTCAAACACCAGGCCCTCAGACGTAGCCTGCGAACCACCGGCACGCGGCGGCTGCGCCCCTTCGGACTGGTAGTAGGTGTCCGAAGGTCGCAAGTAAGCACGCTGCCCGTCCACAGGCCGTCCGTTCCGGTCCGTACCCTGCTCTAGGCTTCCGTGGTTGTCGGCCGCGTAGTTCACGGCGCCTCCGTCGCTGGAGATGCGCGGCCCAGGTACTTTTCGCGCGCCTGGTAGAGGTGACCGCTCCCCGTGTGGACCGGCCCCTGGGGCTCGCTGACGAAGGTTCCGGAGAGGTCTCCGTTGAGGTTCCCGATCCCGCCGCGCTGACGGTGCTTGATCCCCCTGGCCCTCACCCCGGCGCCTCCGGCCCCGTCTGCGCCCTCCTCCAACGGGGCCGAGGCGGACTGATACCCGTTGCTCCGCGCGGCAGCTGCGAGTTCGGGCAACAACTTCACGAGGTCGTCGGCCAGTCCCATCAGGTCGGCACCCGCGTTGCGGTGGTTGATCCTGCGGTACTGGCAGTCGGCGAGACCTCCGATCTCCGCAGGAAGGTCCTCATGCCGAAGCCGCTTCACTCCCCCGACCAGCAGGGGGATGACGACGGCTCCGGTTTCGAGCGCCTCGGAGATCTCCCGCCGGGTCCAGTCTTCCTTGTCCTCCAGGAGGCTCTGCCCGCCGGAGCCCCCGACCTCCAGCCAGCGGGGGCCAATCACAGCCAGCAGAACACTGCTGCGCCGGACGGCGGCGAGCAGTTCCTGGGGAAAGCAGCTCCCCGGCCCGATGGACTTGCTCGCCCGGAAGACGTTCTCATTACCGAACACCCGCGACAGCTCCCTGTCCACGAGTTTGGCGGTTGCCTCCTCGTCGTTGGTCCGGTAATTCACAAAGATCAAATGCATGCAGGATTCCGTCCTGTGTGATGCGCTCAGTCTGGTGAACAGTGCCTCGCGGGCCTCCGGCATCCAAATTACGGGCGCCATTCTGCCCGCATGATGCATACAGGATCACCGTCGGGCAACATTTGCTTCCGGCCCGGCGAACAGACATAAGGCGATATCCAGTCCACGCCACGGCGACGGGAAATCGGTAGTCAGTTGGCGCCGTTCAGGGCATTGACCAGTGCAGGACGAAGCTCGCGCACCGCCGGGCTTCCCCGGAACCGTGACCATTCACAGCCCAGCCGACACACGTCCGTTCGCACGGTAGCGGAGGGCATGACGCTCATGAAAGCCAGCAGATCCCGAGCTGTTTCGCAGGAGTTCTCGACCTCGCCCGACGCCGCCAGCACCAAGGCATGTCGAAGTCCGTACCGCGTTCGGGTATTCAGAGCGTGCGGCGCGATGCGCCGACACTCCCGTTCCAGCACGTCGGCTGCCTGCCGGGGTCGGCCCAGGTCGTACAGACACCACCCCGTCACCATGGAAACGGGGTCCACCAACTGCGTTGTGCCGAGAACCAGGTTGTCCTGCGTGCTCCCCTCTACAGCCAGGAGATCACGTGCCTGGTCCAGCGCTCGCCCGCAAGCCCTCTCGTCGCCAGCGAGCGCATGCCCCTGAGCCTCCCGCTGGGCTGCCAGACCCCTGATCCGGGGAGGTGCGCCGCTGTGCTGTGCCTGCTGCGCAAGTGCGATGGTCCGGGCTGCGTTTCCGTTGTAGTACGAGACGAGCGCGCGACGCACCAGCACGTAGTCCGCCAGGTGTTCGTCGCCACCGGCGCGAGCCAGTTCAACCGCCTCGGCGGTGGCGTTCAGCGCCCCAGCCTCATCACCGTCCTCCTGAGCCACCCACCCGATGTACTCGGCGAAACGGGAGGCCGTAACGAGCAGACCGGCCCGCGAGGGACCAGTGGTACGGGAAGCCAGCGCGATCACGGTCGATGCCTGTGAGCGGAGTACGGGCAGCATCGCGGAGGGTGCCAGGCTCTGCCCCAACTGCTTCATCCGGTGCAGCTGGTCCTGGTGAAGAGCGCCCGGAGGTAGCTCGCCATCACTGACGCGATCAGCCCGTTCCCCCTCCGCAAGACGAGCCGCGAGCAACGAGCCGACCCCTGTAGCGATCACTTGCCGACGCGCCGGCTTCGACTTTTTCGCTGCGGATTCCACCTCGGCTGAGAACGTCCACCGCAATCGTCCTCCGGCGTCGAAATAAGCATCGCAGCACTGGACCAGATTCATGGTGGGAGAAACGGCTCCCCGCTCGATCTTCGAGAGGTCTGCTCTGCCGCAGCTCGTGACATCGGCCAACTGCTGAAGCGTCATACCCGCGCCCTCACGCAACCGACGCAGCTCCGGACCGAAACGTAACGAGATGTCCATGAACCTGCCTCTCCCCATTGCCCTGATAGGCCGCCGGATCACCCTTAGGCCACCTCTGCTGAAGATTCTGGCACGGCCGGACGCTGTTCTGCCGAGTAGAGCGATGTTTCATGTTTCCTCCTTCTTCACGGTTGGGCGGAACCGTCGCGCGCATACGCGTCCATACCCCTGTCGTCTGCGGGCACCGACCGTTCGACCTGCGGGAACCCGTTGAGGTCGCGACGGCGTAGCGGCACTCTCGGAGGGCGGGGCACCACTCCGCATCCGCCGGGGCCCGCGAATTACCTCTGCCGACTGCACAGACCGACTATCGTGACGACGAACCAACCAGGGGGACACGTGTTGTCAGAAGCCTTACGCGCGATCGCGGCAGATGCGGGTTTTGCCATCATCGATACAGCAGGCACCGATCTCTGGCCGCCTTTTCGGTACCAGGTGGCCTCCTGGCTCGCCCAGGACGGCGGGCAGGCCGAACGGTCGGAGCTGGCCCGCCTGGCAGAAACCGCTGCTGCTCTGCGGGCAGCCGGCGACGCGGAAGCCCGGAGCATCGCCGCCCGCCACGCAGTAGTCTGGCAGGACCGCTTCATCGCCCTGCTGGAGCAGCTCGGTACTGCTGAGCGCGATCCGGCGGCAGCGCGTCTGCAGCGTCTCGTACGTGATCACTCCACCGGAAACACCGGAGCCACCACTGGCCCCGGCGTCATCACCGGTCAGAACGTACGCATCCAGGCCGACCGCAGTTCGCTCGCCGCAGGCATGGTGAACGGGGACGTGCACATCGGTTTCCCTCCCATCCCGGATCCGTCACGGGGCTGAGCGGACCGGGTAATTCAGTCCCAATCCACACGAATCATGCTGATCATCGCGTTCGTCCCCCCACCACAGCCGGGGCTGCGGCAGCTGGCCCGTCAGGCACCGTACAGGCATCCGACCACAGCGTTGCTGTGGGCTCCTGGACCCAGTACGTTTTCGTCGGACCACACCAGGCCGAAGAGAACGCTTCTCCCTGTCCGGACACCACCGACGCCGATCGGCGAGCTGTTCACGCGGCGCAACGACGCTTCCTGCGGCGCGCCGACCGGGTGCGACCACCGTTCGGTCTGGCCGTCCGCTCCCATGCGCAAGAACTGTTCGGACGTCTGGTCGCAGTGGACGGGCCGACAACCATCGTGTGTGAGGGTCCCGCGGGCATGGGGAAGTCGACGGTGGCGGGAGAGGTCATCACCATGGCGGAAGACCGGGGGTGGCCCGTCCTGCCCTTCCGGATGGACGAGGTGGAGGCGGACGACCGGACTGCCGAAGCCGTGGGACGGCGGCTGGGGCTCCCCGCTTCTCCCGCCACGCTGATCGCCCGGGTAGCGAAGGGCGCTCCGGCACTGCTCGTCGTGGACCAGCTAGATGCGGCGAGCAGCTACAGCGGCCGGATCCCCGATGTCTTCGAGGCTGTGGACGACATGCTGGAGGCGCTGGCCGCCTCGCCGAACATCAGGGTCGTCCTGGTAGCCCGGACCATCGATGTCGAGAAGGACCCACGCCTGACGAGCCTGGTCGGCAAGGAGGGAACGGCTGAGCGGTTCCGGCTGGGACTTCTCGACGACCAGGCCGTGAGTAACGTCCTTGAAGCGGGCGGTACATCTTCGCAGGTACTCGGCAGGGACACCCTGGATCTCCTTCGCACCCCCCTGCACCTCGCGGTCTTCAGCAGACTTTCGAAGAGGGCACGGACGACGCCGTACCGGAGCCTGCAAGAGCTCTACGCCCAGTACACGGACGAGTCCCGCCGCGAGGTCGAACGGTCACTCCCCGCTGATGCCTGGCCGGACATCACCCGTCAGTTGGTCGACGAGATGAGCCGACGCGAGACCGTCACTGTCCCGTATGCGCTTCTGGACCGGTTCGCCAGGACCGACCTGGCCGTGCTCGTCTCGGCGGGGGTCCTGCTCCATGCGGACAACGACCGCATCGGGTTCTTCCACGAGACGTACTTCGACTACCTCTTCGCCAGGTCCTTCGTCCAGTCCGGTAAGGATCTCCACGACTTCCTCGCGGCGAGCGGTCAGGCCCTGTTCCGTCGGGCCCAGACCCGGCAGGTGCTGGAGCATCTACGTGATACGGACCGGGCGGAGTTCAGACGCACGGTCGTCCGCCTGCTCACGTCGGACCTGGTCCGGCCTCATCTGCGGTTCGTCGTCCTCGCCGTACTCGAACAACTCGATGCCACGAGCGAGGACTGGGCAGCCCTGGACCCTCTCGCGTGGGACGAGGGAGTCACCGCAGGCAAGCTACGCGTTCTGCTGGCCCTGCCCGCATGGTTCGATGCGGCCGACACCGGGAGGTGGGAACAGTGGCTCGCCACCCCCCGATTGGTCCCTCTGGTCTTCCCGCAACTGACATGGTGCACCCCGCATCATCCCGCGCGCGTGCTGGAACTCGTCGCGCCGTACTCGGACGCCGACGAATCGTGGCGTCAGCGACTCCTCGGCTGGGTCTGCACGTGGCCTTCGGTGTTCTCCATGGACCTGGTCCGCACGCTCATCGACCGCGGTGACTTCGACAGCGGGCACGCCGGGGCCTCCGACACCGGCGCTGACTTCTGGTATCTGTTCGAACAACTCGCCGAACAGGAGGCGGCCTCCGCGACCCGCCTGCTGGGATCCTTCCTCGCGCGGGGGCTCCAACGGGCCGTGGCAGCCGGGCACGGTGATCCGTTCGATTCCGGTCATCTCTCCATGACCGGAGGCTCCCATGTGGGCACCCTTGTCTCCGAAACGGCCGCGGCGGCCCCCGAAGAAACACTCGAACACGTTCTGCCGTTCGTGATCGCCGTCGCAGAGGCGAGCCACGCGGCCCATGCGGACAGGGACACGGTGCGCCCCCGGTGGTCCTTTCCCCCCTCCCCGTTCGATCCTGACTTCGATGAAGCCCTGTACACGGCGGCGCATGACACCCTGCGCACACTGGCTCAACAGGATCCCTCCTCTGTCACAGAAGCCATGGGAGTCCTGGCGGCAAGTGGCGGGCGGGCCCTGGCCTTGCTCACCTGTCGGACCTATACCGTGTGGAACCAACCGGACGAAGCGCTCGCGTGGCTGATGGCGGACCCCGGACGCTTGCACCTCGACTGGCGGGACAGCGCGTGCTGGGCCTCGCGTGAACTCATCGCCGGGGCGACGCGGGATTGCCGGGACGACACCTTGAGCCGGCTCGTCCGGCTGCTTCTCCGCCACTACCCGAGCTGGGAGCGTCGCCCCGAGCACCGCCACATGTTCGGGCGCACGCAGTACGTGCTCCTCGGAGCAGTCGACGAGAGACGCCGAAGCCCGGAGGTGGCGAGACGTCTCGGCGAGTTGGAACGCAAGTTCGCGCGGTATCCCCCAGTTGGGCCGCGCCATGTGGAGGCCCACTGGGTCGGCCCCCCGATCGCCTCGTCCGCCGGCGAACACATGACGGATGCTCATTGGCTGAGCGCACTGAGAAAGTACACCGAGGAAGGCGTCGACTGGAGCAGGGGCCGCCCGAAGGGCGGAGCCCGCGAACTGGCCTCTCTGCTGGGGTCTCTGGCCAGTCGCCAGCCGGAGCGATTCGTCCGGCTGGGCTTCACATTCGACGAAAGCATCCCGCCTCCTGCGTTCACCGCCCTGATCAACGGGGTCGCCGGAAAGGTGCAGGTCAGCAACCTGTTGGACCTCTGCGCCCATGCCCGCCGCCTCGTTGGAGAGCACGTAGGCCGGGCCGTTTGCGGAGCGATCCTCACCGCAGCGCCGCACGCCGCGACGCACCTTGCCACGATCCGTCTGCTGAACAGCTGTGCCAACGATCCCCATCCCGCTTCTGAATCGGCGCGGACCGAGTCGCACCCAGGGCAGTACTACTACGGCGGGGACCTCCTGACAGCGGGAATGAACTCCACACGGGGGGAGGCTGCCCTCGCCATCGGTGCCCTCCTCAGGGCAGCAGACGCCCCTGTAAAAGATCTCCTCCCATTGCTCGACCGGCTTGCTCGGGACCCGGTCATGGCCGTTCGGGTGTGCGCCGCGGAGCCGGTGACCGCGCTCCTACGCCTTGCTCCGAGGGAAGCGCTGGATCTCGCAGAATGCCTCTTCACCGGAGTCCCGGTGGACGTCCACGATGCCCTCACCACCCACGAGCTGCTCACCTGGGTCCTCCTTCACGACACCGAGCGCTTCGCACCGGAACTGATCCGGGCGCTCGAAGGCCCCGCAGAAGCAGCACGACACGCCGGAGCGACTTGGTCCGTTCTGGCTATGCAGGGACGCCTGATTCCCTGCCTGCCCATAGGACCTGACGCACTGACCTCGGCGGCACGTCAGGGGGCCGCCGAGATGGCTGCCAGCGATCCCGTTCATGGCGCACCGCTGCTCCGAGGCATGTTCCATGACAGTGACACGGCGGTGCGTGAAGCGGCAGCACGCTCCATGCGCGCCGTGGCCGAGTTGCCACCGGAGGTCGCGGACGACCTCATCGGTTCCTTCCTCTCCAGCCCCGCCTTCTCCGAGCACCCCGAAGCCCTGGCTCAGTCACTTTCCCGGTCGACACTGCGCCTGCCCTCCCGGGGACTCGAAGCGTGTCAGGCACTGGCAGCGGTTTCGGAAGAGGGCAGCAGGGAGGGCCGACGCGGGTACGCTCTGATTCAGCGGTACCTGATCGAGACGGTGCTGCGTCTGTACCGGCAGGGGGATCCTGCGATCCGGACCCAGTGCCTCGGCATCATCGATGGCCTCTACCGCGTGGACGCACACGGACTGAACGACGCTCTTTCCGGAGAGCGCTGAACCCTCGTGACGTCACGATCGGCCGCGTGGGGAGCCGCTCGACCGCTTCAGCCGGGCCAGGCTGGTGAAACGCACCTCGGACGCCGCCGACCGCCGCAGCTTTGTCGCGCGTCAGCGGCCAGGCCGGCCCCCTGCCGCACGCCTGATGTTCCCGGACCGGAACGGTCCCCGACGGGGAGTTCCGCCAGCAGTACGAACACCTGTACCGGCCGTCACGCGGGCGGCGGAGCGACCACCAGCGACGAGGACGACAGCGCCCGCTTCGTTCAGCTAAAACGACCACCCCAGCATGTGTCAGCAGATCGGTGACCATCTTGCTGGTCCGTACTCCTCCTCGGTTGAGTAGCCAGCACCACCCGTCTCAAGAGCACTGCGCCAGATCCCCGTGTACCGGAACGGGAGAACTGGAACGGTGCCCACGTGACAAGGTCCGCCGAGCCGTTCGACGACGGCTCGGCGGACCGGGTGGCTCTCCCGTCCGGGCTCCGGTCAGCGGCCGGCCAGCAGGCCCGGCAGTTCGGCGATCGAGGCGAGGACGTGGGTCGCGCCGTCCGCCCGCAGGCGGGCCTCGTCGTGGGCGCCGGTCAGGACGCCGGCGACGACGGAGGCGCCCGCGCGGGTGCCGGTCAGCATGTCGTAGCCGGTGTCCCCGGCCACCGCGACCTGGCGGACGGAGTCCGTGGCCGTGCGCAGCAGGGCGGTGAGGGCGAGGTCGGGGTACGGGCGGCCGCGGCCGGCCTCGGCGGGGCAGAGGGTGAGGTCGGCGACGGACTGCCAGCCGAGGGCGGTCAGGATGCGGTCCTGGGTGGCCCGGGAGAAGCCGGTGGTGAGGACCACCTTCCGGCCCTGGCCGCGGAGTTCGGCGATCGCCTCGGCCGCGCCCGGCAGTGCGGCGCAGTGGCCCGCGTCGACCAGGTCGTGGTAGGCGGCCTCGAAGGCCGCGTTGGCCCGTTGGGCCTTGTCCTCCGCGCCGAACAGGTGGCGGAAGACGGAGATCTTGGACTCGCCCATGGTGGCCCGGACGTGCTCCAGCATGCGGGCGTGCTCGGGGCTGCCGGCCTCGACGCCGAGCGAGCCGGCGGCGGCCTGGAAGGCCTGCTCGACCAGGCCGTCGTCGGCGACGGTGGTGCCGGCCATGTCGAGCACGACCAGGCGGATGTCAAGCGACATGTTCGGTTCCTCCTACAGGTTGGCGAGGTCGGCGGTGGTCTCGGCGATGGCGGGCGAGCAGGTCATGCCGCGGCCGCCCGGGCCGGTGACCAGCCAGACGCCGTCGCGGACCCGTTCACGGTGGACGACCCGGGTGGTGTCCACGCACTGCGCGTACACCCCGGCCCAGCGGCGGCGCACCCGGGGCAGCGGGCGGCCGAGCAACTCCTCGGCCACGCCCACCAGGTGGTCGTACGGGTCCTCGACCACGTCGAAGCCGAACGGCTGGTCGTACTCGTGGGTGTCTCCGATGGTGAGGCCCCCGTCGCGGCGCTGGACCATCAGCAGCTGCATCCTGTGTTCGGCGGCGACCGACGGCTGCGGCTGGACGGCCTTCAGCCGCTCCAGCGCGGCGCCCGCGAAGGCGGGGTAGTAGCGGAAGCTGTCGCCGTCGGCGACCGAGGTGGTCAGCGTCTCGCCCAGTGGGTCGGTCTGCATCATCTGCAACCGCACCTTGCGGACGGGCAGTCGGGGCGCCAGCTCGCGGACCAGGCCGCCCAGCCAGGCGCCGGTGCAGAGGACGACCAGGTCGCCGGTGTGCACGTCGCCGTGGTCGTCGCGGACGGCGTTCTCGCCGATCACCTCGCGGACCTCGCGCCCGGGCAGGAAGGTGTAGCGGCCGCTGGCCAGCAGGGCGGCGCGCAGGGCGGGTTGGGCGGTGCGGGGTTCGACGGCGGCATCCCGTTCGCATGCCAGCGCGCCGAGCAGCCTGCCACGCAGCGCCGGGTTCTGCGCCCTCGTCTCGTCGGCGTCGAGCATCCGGTAGCCGCGCGCCTCGGCGTCGGGGAGGGTCAACGCTTCTTCCGCGACGGCGAGTTCGGCCTCGGTGCGGATCGCGGTGAGCGATCCGTTGGCCCGGAAGCCGAGGTCGGGCACCCGGGCGCCGATCCGCTCCCACAGCTCGCGGGCGCGCAGCGCGGTGTCCAGTTCCTCGCCCTCCGCCCGGCCGCTGACCCAGACCAGGCCGAAGTTGCGCACGGAGGCGCCGCGCGCCTCGGCCTCGCGCTCCAGGTGGACGACCTCGTGGCCGCGTTCGACGGCCTGCCAGGCGTGCATGGTGCCGAGCACGCCCGCTCCTACGACGATGACTCTCATGCGGCCAGACTGGTGCGGCGAGGTGTCCGAGGGGAGTCCGATCAGCGGCGCCGAGGTGAACCGGCCGAAAAGTTGTACAGACAACCCATGGCCGGTGCGCCGGGTGACACCGCGGCGGCCCGCGATGTCACCCACGGCCCGCCCGGTCAGGCGGCCCGGACCGGGTCGGTGCCGAGCCACCAGGCCGGGGCGGCGGTGCCGTCCGTGGTGCGGCCGTCCGCGTGCACGTAGTGCCGCACATCGCGGCCGGGCTCGCGCAGTTCACCGTCGAGGGCGCGCTCCAGCCACTCCGCACCGAAGCGGAACACCTCGGCGGCGGTGCCGCCCAGCGGGTGGAACTCGTTCTCGTAGACCCGCATCTCCTTGGGCGCGCGGATCCGGTCGTAGGTCGCCATCGCCTGCTCCAGCCGGGTCAGTTCGTCGAACTCGCCGATGCCCACGAGGACCGGACAGGTGATGTCCGCGACGAGGTCGCCGAGCGGCATCCGGGAGGCGAGCTCGCGGTCGAATGCCTCCTCGTCCTCATAGCCGGCCATGAACATGTAGTTGTTCTTGAAGGTCGGCTGCGCCCGGTTGAAGATCGTCTCGAAGTCGCCGCTGACGCCCTCGAAGCCGGCCAGCGCGGCCAGTCGAGGGTCGGTGGCCGCCGCCCGCATCCCCCAGTAGCCGCTCATGCTGATGCCGAACATGCCGATCCGCTGCGGGTCCACCTCGGGCAGGTCGGCCAGGTAGTCGATGTAACGGCCGATGGCACGCTCGTAGTTGGTGAGGTCGACGGTGAGCCCACCGGCCCGGGACTCGCCCTGGCCGGGCCCCTCGATCGAGAGCGCGACCACACCGCGGGAGGTGTAGTAGCGCTCCGCGGCGTAGATGTAGTCCTCCTTGATCATGTCCATCCCCGGGCCGAGGATGACCGCCGGCGCGCCCTCGACGGCCCCGGCCGGCAGGTGGAGCAGGGCGTGGATGTGCGAGCCCTCGAAGTCCAGCACCACCCGGCGCACCCGGCGGCCGCGCAGCTCGCCGAGCCGCGCCACGCAGTGGTTGGTCCGCTCCCGGAACGCCCGCTTGCGCGGGTCGGCGGCGTCGAAGACGGAGTACTGCGCCCGGCCCCACATCACGGCGGCACGCAGGTAGAGGTCGGCGGCGGTGCGGTCGTAGCCGCCGGCCTCGTGGTGGGCGGCCCGCTCCTCGGCCTGGCCGGCCACGGTGGCCCACGCCTTGGGCAGCATGGCGCCGCTCCGGACGAGGGCGAAGACCTTGTCGAAGTCGGTGTGGTCGTGGCCGAGCTGTTCCATCGTGCCCTTGGCCTGCGGGTGCAGGGCGTCGAAGCCGCCCTGCGCGAGGGCGATGTCCAGGGCCCAGCTCTGTCCGGTCGATCGCATGGTCATGGGAGGTACGCTCCGTTCGGCGCAATTACATAAGTACTTAATCATTAAGTGCTTATACTTGCCGTGCTGTCAACCCGCCGCCGAAGGAGCACCCTCATGACCGACCCGGAACACCCTCGACCCAGCGCCGACCACCGGCCCTCCGACCGGGGCGGCACCCGCGCCCTCGCGCTGGACGGGCTGGCCCGCGCCGCCTACAGCCTCAGCGCGGCGGACGCCCGGCTGCGCGGCCGGGCCACCCGCACCCGCGGCGCGCTCTCGCTCACCCACGCGCGGGCCCTGCGCGTGCTCGCCGACGAGGGGCCGCTGCCGGTCAGCCGACTGGCGGCGGGCACCGAGACCACCGCCGCGGCCGCGACTCAGCTGGTCAACGGCCTGGAGGAGGCCGGCTACGTCACCCGCGAGCGGCCGGAGCACGATCGCCGGTCCGTCGTGGTCACCCTCACCCCGGACGGCCGCGAGCGGCACCGCCTGCGCCAGCAGGCACTGGCGCAGGCCCTGGAACGGCTGACGGCCGGCCTCGACGCCGCCGAGGTCGACACCGTCACCACCGTCCTGCGCGGCCTGGCCGAGGTCTACGACGAGCTCTGAACGCCCGCGCCCACGGAGAAGAGCCGGGGCCACCGACGAGGACCGGCCGACGAAGCCCGACAGGACAGGCCCCCCCGGGCCGGGAACCGCACCCCTCCCGGCCCGGGGGGCCACGCCCACCGCACCGCTACCGCAGCACGCCCGCCCGCAGGTAGTTGCGCCGCCCGAAGACCGGCTCGTCCACCGCCGTCAGCTCCTCCACCTGGAACCGGTACAGGGCCGCCGCGCCGCCGCCCGTCAGGAACTGCCGCCGCACCTCCGCGTCCTGGGCGAAGGACGGGAACCGGCCCTGGTACGCGGCCAGCGCCGCCTCCGCCTGCCGCCCCCACGCCTCGCCCGCGCTGCCGGACAGCTGGACACCGCGCAGCTGCTCGCCGAAGACCGGCGGCGGCAGGAAGACGGTGGCGGCGGCCCGGGCCTCCTCCGCGAGGTGGTGGCTGTGCCGGGTGGAGCGCTCGCTGACGAAGTACAGGACGAGGTCGTCGTCGTGCGCGAAGAAGGCGAGGTTGGCGTGCGGGCCGCGCTCGTGGCCGGCGGTGGCGAGGGTGAGCACCATGGCCTCGGCCAGCAGCCCCTCCACGCCCTTGCGCAGCTCCTCGGCGGGCCGGTCCCCCTGGGTGACGTCGAGTCGGTACGGCATTGGCACATCCCTCCCGCCGGCACGCCCACGGCGCGCCCCTGGCACGACTGAGCCGGGCGGGCGCCCCTCGGGAGGGGCCCCACGCCCGGCTCACATGCTCTCCCCGCCGCCCCGGCCGCACAAGGGCCGTGCGGGGCAAGGGAATCAGCGCCGCTGCGCCTCCAGCGGCGCACCGCGGCCACCCGTCGCCATGGCGCCCGTGCAGAGCAGCGGCCGCAGCGGGCCGCTGCGCGCCCGGTCCACCAGGGGCGCCGCGCGCCCGGCGGCCAGTGCCAGCGGGATCGCGACCAGGACGCCGACCAGCGCGCCGACCAGCACGTCGTGCGGGTAGTGCACACCGACCCAGACCCGGGAGGCGCCCATCAGCACGGCGGCGATCCCGGCGATCAGGCCCAGCCGCCGGTTCACGAACCAGAGCGCGGTCGCGGCGGAGAACGCGATCACCGTGTGGTTGCTCGGGAAGGACCAGTCACCGGCGCCCGGGCAGGCCTCCAGCGAGACGCTGCCGGCGATCTGCGCGCACGGCCGGACCTCCTCCACCGCCCCCTTGAACACCGAGTTGACGGCATAGGCGACGATCACGATCAGCGGCGAGGCCAGCACCTTGGCCATCAGCGCCGACCCGGTGCCGCGCGCCCGCCACCACGCGTAGACCATGAAGACCGCGAACAGGCCGAGCCCGAGCGCGGACCAGACCTTGACCAGCTCATCCAGCCAGTGCGGCGCGGCGTCCGCCCACCCGATCACCCGGGTGTAGAGGCCGCCGTCGATACCGCTGCCGTCGTACACGGCCAGCGCCCGGGAGGACATCACGCGTCACCTCCGTGACGCCGCGCCGTACGGGCGCGGAACAGTTCAAGAACAATCGGGATCACGGAGACAACTACTACCAGACCGATGATGGGGAGCAGATAACGGTCGATGCTGGGTACGGACGAGCCGAGCGCGTACCCGGCCAGCACCACTCCGACGGTCCAGACCGCCCCGCCCGTCACCTGCCAGAAGGTGAACGAGCGGACCGGCACCTCCAGCACGCCACAGAGCGGATTCAGCACCGTTCGGACCACCGGGATGAACCGGGCGAGCACGATCGCCTTGCCGTAGCCGTACTTGGTGAGCAGTTCCTCGGCGCGCTCGACGCCCTGCTGGAGGCTCTGCCGCCTGGAGCGGCGCAGCAGCGCCCGCCCGCCGCGCCTGCCGATCACATAGCCCACCTGGGCACCGGCCAGCGCCCCGATCAGGGCGGCCGGCAGCACCTGGTACAGCTCCAGCTGCGGCCCCTTGGTCGCGCCGGGCACACAGAGCAGGCCGGCGGTGAACAGCAGCGAGTCGCCGGGCAGGAAGAACCCGACCAGCAGGCCGGTCTCGGCGAAGAGCACGACGGCGATGCCGAGCGCGCCGAACGCGGCGAGCAGCGACGAGGCGTCCAGCAGGTTCACGGCGAGGGCGTGAACGGCCGGAACGGCGGGCGACTGGAGCAAGGCTGGCGGACCTCCCGTACGTTGGAGGGCGCGCCCGCGAGGCGCACCCTCGACCGTCTACAGTGACGTAGACGGTCTACATGACTGTAGACGAAACCTGGAGGAATCGCCGCCATGTCCGACGTACCGTCCGCCCGCCGGCCCGCCGGGGAGCTGGAGGCCGAGGTGCTGGCCGCCCTCTGGTCAGCGCGTCACCCGCTGACGCCGCAGGACGTCCAGGCGGCCCTCGGCGGTGACCTCGCCCGGACCACCATCGCCACGATCCTCGCCCGGCTGCACGACAAGGGCACCGTGGAGCGCACCCGGACGGGCCGCGCCTACGCGTACATCCCGACCGTCCAGGACCCGGCCGGCCTCGCCGCCCGCCGGATGCACACCGAGCTGGGCCGCGAACCGGACCGTTCGACCGTGCTGGCCCGCTTCGTCTCCGACCTCTCCGTCGAGGACGAGCGGCTCCTCCGCGAACTTCTCGGCGACGGCGACGGCGACGGCGACGGCGAGCCGACCGAAGCGGGCCACATGACCGGCACGGCCGGCCCGGCCGGCCCCGACCAGTACGGCGGGGGCGCGCCCGGAGCGGCCGCGTCATGATGATCGCCGTCTGGGCGCCGCTGCTGCTCCCCCTCCTCGCCGCCCCGCTGGCCCGCCGCCTCGCCGACGCGCTGTCGCCCCGGGCGGCCGCGTGGACGCTGGCCGGCACCGCCACCGTCCTGGCCGGCGGCACGCTCTGCTCGCTCGGCCTGCTCGCCGCCGCCGGACTGCTCCAGCTGCCGCCGGTCGCCGCGCTCGGCCACCTCTCACTGCCCTGGCTGACCTCGGCCGCGCCCGCCGCCGCGCTGTCGGCCGTGCCGGCCGGTCTGGCGCTGGTGGCCCTGGCGGCGCTGGCCGTCCGGACCGCGCGGCACCGCCGGCTCGACCTGCGCACCGCCCGGGCGGCACTGCCCGCCCCGGCCGCGCACCCCGGGGACCCGCGCCCCGACGACGCACACCGCGAGACCCCGCGCCCCGACCGGCATCCGGACATGCGCCCCCCACGCGCCTCCGTGCGCCGGGCGCGCACCGAGCACCCCCGGGGCCTCCGCGCCCTCCGCGCCCTCCTCGACCGGGCCCGCGCCCTGCTCCGCCCGGACCACCACCCGCTCGCCGTCCTGGACGACGAGTGCGCCGACGCCTTCGCCCTCCCCGGACGGCTCCGCCGCCCCGGCCGGCCGGGCGAACCGGGCCGGATCGTGGTCACCTCCGGAATGCTGCGCGCCCTCACCGCCCCGGAACGGGCCGCGCTGCTCGCCCACGAGCGCGCCCACCTCGCCGGCCGCCACCACGTCTTCCTCGCCCTCGCCGAGCACGCCGCCGCCGTCCACCCCGCGCTGCGGCCGCTGCGCGCGCCGCTCGGCTACCACCTGGAGCGCTGGGCCGACGAGGTCGCCGCGGAACGGGTCGGCGACCGCACCGTCACCGCCCGCGCGGTCGGCCGCGCCGCCCTGGCGGCCAGCCGCTCGCCCTGGCCGGCCCGGCCCCGGCTGGTCCCGGCCGCCCACTCCGGGCCGGTTCCGCGCCGGGTCGCGGCCCTGCTGCAGCCGACCACCGCCGCGCCCGCGGCCCGGTCCGGCACCGGCCGCCGCGCCGCCGCGTTCGCGCTCGCCGCCTGCCTGGCGCTCACCACCGCCGCGGCGCTGGACGCCACCGCCGACCTCCACCACACGGTCGAGGCCGCCCAGCAGGGCGCCGCGACCGACCGGTAACCACCCGCCGGAAGCCCCCGCCCCAACCCCCGCCGCACCCCTACCGCACCCCCAGCGCGATCCTCACCGCGATCCCCGACCCGCAGGTACCGCAGGCGCCACCAACCGCCCCAGCAACACGACATGTCCATTTTCATACCGTCGGGTATGCCGACTTGGCAGACCCCATGCCCAGGATCGAACAGCCCCCGTACGCTTTCGTCAGCGCGTCGGCCCCGACGCGTCCTCGAACGGCGGCGAGGAGCAACCCGAGTGCGGCAGACCGGACGGCAGACCCGACGACCCGAGCGTCGAACTCCGCAGACCGCGGCGGAGCTGGCCAAGGTCCACGACCGCACCCTCGCCGAGGCCACCGCCAGGGACCTGGCCCCGGACGCCCCGCTCGACGACGACCCGGCCCGGCTCCAGCCCCGCCCCGAGATCGGCGACTCCTGGGCCCGGCTGCGCCGCCTGGGGCTCGACCCGGACGCCGGCGCCGCCGCCGTCCACCTCGGCCCCGCCGAGATCGAGCACCGCCGCCGCACCAGCGGCCTCGACGCCGTCCTGCCCGTCCTGCGCGACACCCTGCTCGAACCGGTCGGCCAGACCCCGCTGATCCTCGCCATCGCCGACGCCGAGGGCCACGTCCTCTGGCAGGAGGGCGAGCGCGGGCTGCGCCGCAGCGCCGACCGGATCGGCTTCCTCACCGGCGCCCGCTGGGTCGAGGAGAGCGTCGGCACCAACGGCATAGCCGCCGCCCTGCGCGCCCAGCGCCCCATGCACGTCCACTCCTCCGAGCACTACCTGCGCAGCCACCACTCCTGGACCTGCGTCGCCGCACCGGTGCGCGACCCGGGCACCGGGCGGCTGATCGGCGCCATCGACCTCAGCGGCCCGGCCCACAGCGTCCGGCCGTACCTGCTGCAGCTGACCGCCACCGCCGCCCGGCTCGCCGAGACCGAACTGCGCGCCCGCCGCCTGGAGTCGCTGCACCACCTGCGCACCCTGGCCG
Source organism: Kitasatospora sp. NPDC087315 (assembly GCF_044744345.1). Taxonomy (NCBI): domain Bacteria; kingdom Bacillati; phylum Actinomycetota; class Actinomycetes; order Kitasatosporales; family Streptomycetaceae; genus Kitasatospora; species Kitasatospora sp. NPDC087315. Next base: position 141,830 of record NZ_JBIUYD010000022.1, read on the forward strand.
CCCCGCTGCTGGCCCGGGTGAACGGCCCGGCGCTGGTGGTGGACGCCGCCGGCTGGACCGCCGCCGCGGCCGGCCTGCCGCCGCCCACCCGGCTGCGACTGCCCGCCGAGGGCTGGGGCTCGGCCGCCGTGCACTGGCTGCCCAGCCTCGGCGAGTGCGTCATAGAGCCGCTGGCCGACGGCTGGCTGGTCCGCCCGGTCCGGCCGCAGGACGATGCCCGGGCGGAGGACGACGACGGCGCCGCCGAACAGGCCGAGGGCGCCCGGCTCCGGCTCGACCTGCGCCGGCCCGACCGGCCGGAGCTCTCGGTGCACGGCGCGGCCGGCGGCTGGTCCCACGCGCTCAGCCCGCGCCATGCCGAACTGCTGCTCCTGCTCGCCGCCGAGCGCGACGGCCACACCGCGGCCCAGCTCGCGGACGCCCTCTTCGGCGACCCGGGCCGGACGGTGACGGTTCGTGCCGAACTCTCCCGGCTCCGCCGCTACCTGGGCGGCCTCCTGGCCCACCGGCCGTACCGGTTCGCCGAATCGGTGCTGGTCAGCGTGGTCGGGCCGGACGACCCGTACGACCTGCTGCCGGTCTCCTCGGCGCCGGCCGTGCGCCGGCTGCGGGTGGGTCTGGCGAACGGGACGGTCCGGCTGCCGGGCACCCCGCCCTTACCCGGTCCGCGCACGCCGGACGATCTCCCGTTGCCGGACGACCTCCCACGAACGGGTGAGCTCCCACCGCCCGGCGAACCCCCACGGCCGCCGGGGCCGCCCGCTCAGCCGCCGAGCAGCGCGGACAGCTGGGCGTCGGTCGGACCACAGGCTCGCTCGGCCTCCTCCGAGACCAGCGCGTAGGTACGGTCCAGCCAGGCCTGCACCCGGGGCTTGGAGGCCTCCAACAGGGCGCTGCCGTGCGGGGATTCGAGGGCCAGGTGCAACGTCGAGCCGTGGCAGGGACAGTACGCGGGCCACAGCTTGACGTCGCCCTGGCCGCTCAAGGAGCGCAGGCCGTCGCGCAGAAGGTCACGCGAGAACACCCAGTCGGCCTCGTCCGGCCGCCCGAGATGGAACGTCAGCAGCACCTCGTACGGGCGCTCGGTGTCGAACCGGAACCTGGTCCGAACCTCCCCGACGACCTCCTCACCCAGCGAGATCCGCAGCGTCAGCACTTCCTCCACCGCCGCCGGAGCGGCGGTGGAGCCTGCCTCATCGCCGCCCGTGGGGGTAGCGGCGAGAGGGGCACTGGAAGGTGCGGGCAGCGGGTCGGACGGCATGACGGTCTCTCCGGGACGGCGTGGGATGTCACCAGGGTGCGCCACCGACGACCGCCGGGCAAGGGTTGCAAGGAGGTTGCAATAATCCCCGACCCGGCCGGGCGGCCCTTACCGGCCTTGTCGGATGGATCGTCAATTTCCTTTCCCCAGAAGGCTGTCCACGTATTGGATCAATTCGGTTCAAGGTCTGGTCCGGGCCCGGCCACCCGCTGGTACGCTCGTCCCCCTGCCGGCGCGCGCGAGCGCGCGAACACCGGCGGACCCGCACGGGCGCGCCCGGCGGCAGTCCGCCCGTGACGGCGATTCGGGCCTTCCCGCAGCGCGTGGGAGGATACGGCGACCGCAACGCCGACTTCGGGGAGGGAGGGTCCGGTGGCTCTGCGCGAGGACACCGAGCGGGGCGTACGCCACGAGCGCGACCAGTGGCACGAGCGCCACGGCCGGCACGGCAGACGGAAGCCGTTCGGCGGCCGGCTCCGGCTGCCCACCCTCCGCTTCTCCGGGGCCGCGATGGCGATGTCCACCGTGGTCGGCATCAGCATCGCCACCACCTACCTGCTCAACGAGCAGCAGGGCGTCGGCCGCCGGGCCGGGGTCGCCCGGGTCGGCTCCAGCCCTCCCCCGCCCAGCCCGGCCCCCGATCAGGCCGCCACGGGCCAGGCCGCCGCCGATCAGTCCACCACCGATCAGGCCGACGGCGCCGCCGACCGGACCCCGGCCGCGCCCTCGTCGCGGCGGCCCTCGGCCGGCCCCTCGGGGACGGCCTCGCCCAGCGTCTCCACCGCGCCCCGCCCGGGCCCGTACGAGGCCGGCTCCCCCTCGCCCGGTACGCACGACGCCGACACCCACGGCAAGGGGACGGGCACACCCGGGGCCGCCGTCCACGGGCCCCTCGCCGCCCCCTCCGACACCGGCCGGGGCGCCTTCGCCGATCCGTCCGCCGAGGCCCTCGGCCCGGTCCGGGAGCGGCCCACCGCACCCCCTGCCGGCCCGGCCGCCGAACCGCCCGCCACCCCACGTCCGTTCACCAAGTCCTCGCCCGCGCCCGCCGCACCCGACAGCCGCTCGACCGACGAGGACCCCGCCGACCCGTCAGTCCCGGACGATCCCGTCGAGCCCGCCGATCCGGCCGACGACGGTGCCACCGACGCGGCCCTGACCGGCCGCGCCCTCGTGCAGCCGGTCGGCCGCGACGGCCTCCGGCACCTGCTCTCCCTGACCGTCGCCGAGCCGCTCACCGCGCTCCAGGCCGAGTTCCGGCTCGCCCCCGGCGAGTTGGCCCCCGGCACCGGCACCGCCTGGACCGATCTGCCCGGCACCGTGGTCACCGCCCACCAGGAACGCGGTGTGCTGGTCTACCGGTTCACCACCCCGGCCGGCACCGACGTCCGCCCCGGCCACTACACCTTCGGCGTGCGCGGTACCCGCCCGGCCGCCGCCCCGGAACGGACCGCCGGGCCGGAGCACCGGGCGGCCGGGAGCCGGAGCACCGAGAGCTGGAACGCCGCCGCGTTCGGCATCCACCGCCCCCGGGCCGTCGCCGCCCTCGGCACCTTCACCGCGCCGTCCCGCTGAGCCGCCGTCCACCGAACCAGCACCCGGCCGCGATCCGACAATCCGACAGGTCACGGCCCTTCTCGGGCTCGTCCCGGCAACCCCGTTCGTTACTGTGGGTACCAATCGGCACAGGGGCCCCGACTCGGGCCCCGAACGCCGTGCCACCGCATCCGAGGAGGAGTTCGTGTCCACGGTCCTGACCCAAGGCGGCAACGCCCCGCTGACCGCCGCGCGGGTGACCGTCGAGGTCACCGCACCCAAGGCGCTGGACGTCTCCGGCCTGTTGCTGACCGACGCCGGAAAGGTCCGCTCGGACGCCGACTTCGTGTTCTTCAACGCCCCCGACGGCCCCGGTGTGACCCACCGCCCGGCCGGCGGCGGCACCCCGGACGCCATCACCATCGACACCGGCGCCGTCCCGGCCGGCATCACCAAGGTCGTGGTGACGGCCAGCCCCGACGAGGCCGGCGCCACCTTCGCGGGCATCGAGCCGACCGCGACCGTCCGCGACGCCGACACCGGCCAGGTGCTGGTCACCTTCACCCCGCCGGCGCTGGGCCGCGAGACCGCGCTGATCGTGGTCGAGGTCTACCAGCGGGGCGGCGCCTGGAAGGTCCGCGCGGTCGGCCAGGGTTACGCCAACGGTCTGGCCGGCATCGCCACCGACTTCGGCGTCAACGTCGAGGACGAGCCCGCGCCGGTCACCGCCGCGCCCGTCGCCGCACCGCCCGTCGCGCCCCCCGCACCGCCCGTCGCGCCGCCCATGGCCCCGCCGCCGGCCGCCCCGCCGATGCCGCAGACCGCTCCCCCGGTACCCCCGGCCCCGCCCGCGCCCCCGGCGCCCCCCGCGCCCTCGCTCACCAAGATCACCCTGGACAAGGGCCGGGTGAACCTCACCAAGGGCGGCTCGGTCTCCCTGGAGAAGAACGGCAAGCCCTTCCTCTCCTCCGTTCGGATGGGCCTCGGCTGGGAGCCCGCCGGCCGCGGCCGCAGCATCGACCTCGACGCCTCCTGCATCGCCTTCGACGGCAAGCGCGAGAAGCTGGAGACGGCCTGGTTCATGAAGCTGTCCGTCTTCAAGGGCGCCATCGCCCACTCCGGCGACAACCTCACCGGCGAGGGCGGCGGCGACGACGAGTCGATCACCGTCCACCTCGACGGCCTGCCGCCGGAGGTCTGCGGCCTGGTGTTCGTGGTGAACTCCTTCTCCGGCCAGAAGTTCACCGACGTCAAGAACGCCTACTGCCGCCTGGTGGACGCCGGTTCCGGCCAGGAGCTGGTCCGCTTCGACCTCACCCACGCCGAGCCGCACACCGGTGTGGTGATGTGCAAGCTGGTCCGCCAGTACTCCGGCGAATGGGTGATGACCGCCATCGGCGAGTACGTCGACGCCAAGACCGCCCGCGCCATGGTCAAGCCCGCCGCCGCGATGCTCTGAGCAGGCTCCCCCCGCGCGTCGTCCGGCCCGCCCCCGAAGCCCCTTTCCCGGGCACCGGGGGCGGGCCGCCGTCCAGGGCCGTCGTCCAGGACCACCGCCCAGGACCACCGCCCAGGGCCGCCGCGCCGGGCGCAAAACCGGTGGCGGCGCCGCCACCCGGCCGTCATCCTGTCCGGATGCTGATCAGGGAAGCCACCACCGAGGACTGGCCGGCCATCTGGCCCTTCTTCCACGCCATCGTGGCCGCCGGCGAGACCTTCACCTACCCGCTGGACCTCTCCTCCGACCAGGGCCGCGACTGGTGGCTGCTGGCCGCCCCGTACCGGACGGTGGTCGCCGTGGACGAGGCGGGCACCGTCCTCGGCACCGCCAAGATGAACCGCAACCACCTGGGCAACGGCTCGCACATCGCGAGCGCCGGCTACATGGTCGACCCGGCGCACGCCGGCCGGGGCGTCGGCCGCGCCCTCGCCGGGTACTCGCTGGAGTGGGCCCGCCGGGCCGGGTACCGGGCCATGCAGTTCAACGCGGTCGTGGCCTCGAACGAGCCCGCGGTGCGGCTGTACCGGTCCCTCGGCTTCGACATCCTCGGCACCCTCCCCGAGGGCTTCCGCCACCCGGTCCACGGCTACGTCGGCCTGCACATCATGCACCGCGCACTCTGAACCAGGCCCGAGGCCGGCCTACGACCGGGACCGGATCACCAAGCGGCACTGCTACGCCCGCGCCGCCGTCCCGCTCCACCTCCTGATCGACCGCGACAGGTCCCAGGTCAGCATCTTCAGCACGCCGCACGGCGACGAGTACACCGAAGTGCACCTCGCCCCGCTCGGCCGACCGCTCGTGCTGCCCGCCCCGTTCGGCTTCGAGCTGGACACCAAGCCGTTCCTCTGAGCACCGCCCCGCCACGCCGTACGGCCCGCACCCCCCTTCCACCGGGGGTGCGGGCCGTACGAGCACGGGAGAGCCTCAGCCGCGCGTCGCCATGGCGCGCAGGAAGAAGGTCAGGTTGGCCGGGCGCTCGGCGAGCCTGCGCATGAAGTACCCGTACCACTCCTGGCCGTACGGCAGGTACACCCGCATGGTGTTGCCCTCGGCGGCCAGCCGCAGCTGCTCCTCGGGGCGGATGCCGAAGAGCATCTGGTACTCGAAGGAGTCGCGCTTGCGGCCGTTCCACTGGGCGAGCTGCCCGGCGATCTTGATCATGTTGGGGTCGTGCGAGGCGATCATCGGGTAACCCTCGCCGGCCATCAGGACCTTCAGCGCCCGGACGTACGCCAGGTCGACCTCGTGCTTGCCCTGGAAGGCGACCGACTCCGGCTCCTTGTAGGCGCCCTTGCAGAGGCGCACCCGCGAGCCGGGGCCGCTGAACTCGCGGCAGTCGGCCTCGGTGCGGCGCAGGTAGGCCTGGAGGACGACGCCCAGCCACGGGAAGTCGGCGCGCAGCTCACGCGCGATGGCCAGGGTGGAGTCCGTGGTGGTGTGGTCCTCCATGTCGAGCGTCACCGTGGTGCCGGCCACGGCGGCCGCCTCGCAGATCCGGCGGGCGTTCTCCAGCGCGATCTTCTCGCCGTCCACCGGGAGGAACTGGCCGACGGCCGACAGCTTCACCGACACCTCGGCACCCGCCGCGAGGCCGGTCTCCTTGAGCGCCGTGAGCAGGTGCTCGTAGGCCTCGGCGGTGCCGGCGGCCTGGGCGGCGTCCTGGGTGTCCTCACCGAGGTGGTCCAGGGTGACCTTGCGGCCGGTGGCGACCAGGTCGTCGCAGGCGGTGACGGCGTCGTCGAGGGCCTCACCGGCGACGAAGCGTTCGACTATCGCGTGGGTCGGCGGGAACTTCTCGACGACGGTGCGGACCTGCGGGGAGCGGGAGGCCGCGAGGAGGGCGGAACGGAGCATCGTGACTCCTGGAGCTGGTGCTTCTAAGGGTGGCAGAAGGAAAGCGGCGGGCGGGCCTGTGGGGTGGGCCCGCCCGCCACGTGGGCGGGCGCTCAGCCCATGTGCGGGTAGCGGTAGTCCGTCGGCGGGACGAAGGTTTCCTTGACCGAGCGGGTCGAGGTCCAGCGCGCCAGGTTCTGCTTGGCGCCGGCCTTGTCGTTGGTGCCCGAGGCCCGGCCGCCGCCGAACGGCTGCTGGCCGACGACCGCGCCGGTCGGCTTGTCGTTGATGTAGAAGTTGCCGGCCGCGAACCGCAGCTTGTGCATGGCGTCCTGGGCGGCGGCCCGGTCCTGGGCGATGATCGCGCCGGTCAGGCCGTACGAGGACACCGACTCCATCTGCGCCAGCATCTCCTCGTACTTCTCGTCCTCGTAGACGTACACCGCGAGGACCGGGCCGAAGTACTCGTCCCGGAAGTACTCGCTCGCCGGGTCCTCGCAGACCAGCACGGTCGGGCGGACGAAGTAGCCGACCGAGTCGTCGTAGGTGCCGCCGGCCAGGACCTCGACCTTCGGGTCCGCCTGGGCCCGGTCGATCGCGGCCTTGTTCTTGGCGAAGGAGCGCTCGTCGATGACGGCGGACATGAAGTTCGCCAGGTCGGTGACGTCGCCCATGGTCAGGCCCTCGACCTCGTCGCGGAACGCGTCCTTGAGGCCGGCCCAGACCGACGCCGGGACGTAGGCCCGGGAGAGCGCCGAGCACTTCTGGCCCTGGAACTCGAAGGCGCCGCGGGTCATCGCGGTCTTCAGCACGGCCGGGTCGGCGGACGGGTGGGCGACCAGGAAGTCCTTGCCGCCGGTCTCGCCGACGATCCGCGGGTAGGTGCGGTAGCCGGAGATGTTGGTGCCGACCTCGCGCCACAGGTGCTGGAAGGTGGCGGTCGAGCCGGTGAAGTGGATGCCGGCCAGCGCGGGGTGCTTCAGCGCGACGTCCGAGACCGCCAGGCCGTCACCGGTCACCATGTTGATGACGCCCCTGGGCAGCCCGGCCTCCTCCAGCAGCTGCATCAGCAGGTGCGCGGAGAACTGCTGGGTCGGGGAGGGCTTCCAGAGCACCACGTTGCCCATCAGCGCGGGCGCGGTCGGCAGGTTGCCCGCGATGGCGGTGAAGTTGAACGGGGTGATCGCGTAGACGAAGCCCTCCAGCGGGCGGTGGTCGCTGCGGTTCCACACGCCCTCGGAGGAGAGCGGCTGCTCGGCCATGATCTGGCGGGCGAAGTGCACGTTGAAGCGCAGGAAGTCGACCAGTTCGCAGGGGGTGTCGATCTCGGCCTGCTGCGCGGTCTTGGACTGGCCGAGCATGGTGGCGGCGGCCAGGGTCTCGCGCCAGGGGCCGGCCAGCAGGTCGGCGGCCTTGAGGAAGATCGCGGCGCGGGAGTCGAAGGAGAGCGCCTGCCAGGCCGGGGCGGCGGCCAGGGCAGCGTCGATGGCGTCCTGCGCGTCGGCCTGGGTGGCGTTGCGCAGCGTACCGAGCCTCGCCGCGTGGTTGTGCGGCTGGACGACGTGGATCTCGGTGCCGCCGCCGAGGCGGCGCTCACCGTTGATCGTCATGGTCAGCTGGACCGGCTCCTGGCCGCCCAGCTCCTTCAGCCTGGCCTCCAGACGGGCCCGTTCGGGGCTGCCCGGGGCGTAGCTGTGGACCGGCTCGTTCACCGGCGCGGGGACCTGGGTCACAGCATCCATGAGCGCACGCTCTCCTTCGGTTCGCGGGGGGGGGATGCCGACGCGGGTCGCGCGTCGGCCACAGCACGAACGCTATTCCTGCCCGGCGGCCCACTTGATTGGCCGGGCGGCTAAAGTCCCCCGTACGGCGTTGTCCGGCCCGACGAAGGGATCACGGGGCGGTCACGGTTGTCCCCTGGTCAGCGCCCCGGCCACCGCGTCGGCTGCCCGGCGCCGGCCGGTCCGGCGGCCCGGCTCCCGGTTTCGTCCGCCCGGCTAAAATCGTCCGTACACCGTTGTCCGCGTGGATGAAGGAGGCCCGGTGTCCCAGCCCCTCGGCCTCCCGCTCCGGCAACTGCTGATGTCCCTCGGCGAGCCGCTGGTCGAACTCCAGGCCGCCCCCCAGGGGTTGGACGTACCGGTCCGCGACGTGGTGATCCTCGACCCGGAGGACCCGCCGGTCGCCGCACCGGGCGAGCTGGTCCTCGCCATCGGCGCCCGCGGCCGGGCCGCGCTGCCGGCCCTGCGCGCGGCCGGCCGGGCCGGCGCGGCGGCGGTGGCCGTCAAGCTGGACGGCCCCGGCCAGGCGGACGCGCTGCGCGAGGCGGCCACCGAGGCGGGCGTCGCGCTGCTCTCGGTCCGCCGCGAGACCCGCTGGGAGCACCTGGACTCGCTCGCCCGCGCGATCATCGCCGGGCCGGACGCACCGGACGGGCCGGGCGCCCCCGAGCACAACGCGGGCGACCTCTTCTCGCTCGCCCAGACCGTCGCCGTGCTCACCAACGGCATCGTCTCGATCGAGGACACCTCCAGCCGGGTGCTGGCCTACTCCCGTTCCTCCGACTCCGACGAGGTGGACGACCTCCGGCGGCTCTCCATCCTCGGCTGGCAGGGGCCCGAGCCGTACCTCTCCAAGCTCCGCGAGTGGGGCATCTTCCAGCATCTGCGCAGCTCGGACACGGCGATCGCGGTCGACCCGCACCCGGAGCTGGGCCTGCGCCGCCGGCTCGCGATCGGCATCCGGGCCGGGGCGCAGCCGCTCGGCACTATCTGGGTGCAGGAGGGCGCCCAGCCGCTCGCGCCGCTCGCCGAGCAGGCGCTGGTCGGCGCGGCCCGGGTGGCGGCGGCGCAGTTGGTGCGACGGCGCCGGGAGCTGTCGGCGGACGTCCGGCTGACCCGGACCCTGCTCACCGGGCTGCTGGAGGGCTCGACCGGCCCGCAGTCCCTGGCCACCCATCTGGGCCTGGACCTGCGCCGCCCGGCCACCGTCCTGGCGTACAGCGCGCACACCACGGAGGCCCTCACCCGGGCCGAGGTGACCGGTCTGATCTCGGTGCACACCGCCGCCCGGCACCGGGCCGCGCTGCTCGCGCCGATCGAGTCCCGGGTGTACGTGCTGCTGCCCGAGCTGCCGGCCGGCCTGCCGATGACGACGGTCCGGGACTGGGCGCGGGGGGTGGTCGAGGCCGCCCGGGAGCACCTGGGCGTGCCGCTGCGGGCGGCGATCGGCTCGACGGTGGACGGCCTGGCCCAGGTGCCCGAGTCCCGTGCGCAGGCGGACCGCATCCTGGACGCGATGGGCCGCGGCGGGGTGGACCTGGAGGTCGCGGCGCTGATCGACGTCCAGGCGGAGGTGCTGGTCAGCGAGATGCTGGCGCTGCTGCAGGAGCGGAGCGGCCTGCGTGACCCGCGGCTGACCGCGCTGGCCGGGTACGACCGCCGGCACGGCACCCGGCTCGCCGAGTCGGTGCTGGCCTGGCTGGACGCGCTCGGCGAGGTCCGGGTCGCCGCGGACGCCTTGCACATCCACCCCAACACCCTGCGCTACCGGGTGCGCCGGGCCGAGCAGTTGACCGGCATCGACCTGACCCAGCCGCAGCAGCGGCTGCTGGCGATGCTGCAACTGCGGCTGCCCGCGGACGACTGAAGACGACTGAAGGGGCCCGCCGGAGCGGACCCCTTCCCGTCATACCTCGGGTCAGGCGCCGTAGCCCTGGCCGCGCTTGTGCTCGTTCAGCCGGTGCCAGGGGCCGGTGATGGCCAGCTGGATGCCCGGCACCTGGATGTTGGCGAACAGCGTCTTGCCGTCGTCCGAGAAGGTCACCCCGGTGAACTCGCTGAACTCGGGCTTCTCGGCGGTGCCGATGTTCAGCTCGTTGCGGGCGATCGGGTACAGCCCGTCCTCGGTGGCGCCGAACAGGTGCGAGACGCCCTCGCCGTCCTCGGCGATCACGATGCCGCCGTAGGGCGAGACGGTGATGTTGTCCGGGCCGTCGTAGTTGTCGTGGTCGCCGAACACGTCGGTGTTGACGCCGAGCAGCACCTTCAGGGTGATGGTGCGGCGGGCCGGGTTGAAGAACCAGACCTGGCCGTCGTGCTGGACGGGGCTCTCCGACCGGGCGAAGGAGGAGACGAAGTAGAAGCCGCCGTCACCCCACCACATGCCCTCCAGCTTGCGGGCACGGGTGACCTCGCCGTCCTTGAACTGCTTGCGGACGGAGACCGTACGGGCGTCGCGGTCCTCGACCTTGACCCAGTCCACGCCGTAGGTGGTGCCCACCTTGGTGGCGCGCGACAGGTCGTCGATGAACTTGCCCTGCGAGTCGAAGACCTTGAAGGCCTCCAGCACACCGGCGTCGGCGGCGAGCTTGCGCAGCTGGTAGCGGCCGTGCTTGAAACCGGCCGGCGGGGTCCAGCGGAACAGCAGGCCGTTGGGGTTGGAGGCGTCCTCGGTCAGGTAGACCTGGCCGCGCTTGGGGTCGACGACGACGGCCTCGTGCGCGTAGCGGCCGAAGGCCTTCACCGGCTGCGGGTTCTGGTTGTACTCGTCGTCGAACGGGTCGACCTCGAAGATGTAGCCGTGGTCCTTGGTGAAGCCGTTCTTGCCGGCCTTGTCCTCGGTCTCCTCGCCCGACAGCCAGGTGCCCCACGGGGTCACGCCACCGGCGCAGTTGGTGGAGGTTCCGGCGATGCCGACCCACTGCTCGACCTTGCCGTTGGCCTTGGCGTGCACGATGGTGCAGCCGCCGGCCGCGCCCGGGTCGTAGACGTGGCCCTCGGTCAGCGGCACCGGGTACGGCCAGTTGGCGCGGGCGCCGCTCAGCTCGTGGTTGACGACCAGCAGGTTGCCGCCGCGCTCGTCCTCGAAGGCGGAGGTGCCGTCGTGGTTGCTGGGGGTGAACTCGCCGGTGCGCAGCTTGGTGACGCCGGTCCGGTTCACGACGGTGTACTTGAAGCCCTTGGGCAGCGAGAGCAGGTTCTGCGGGTCCTGGACCAGCGGACCGTAACCGACGGCGGCACGCTCGGCGTCGGCGGTCGCGGCGGCCTGCACCTCGCCGCCCACCGGGGCGGCGATCGCGCCGGGGGCGCTGGCCAGGGCCTCGGCGCTGCCGGCGATCAGAACGCCGGCCCCGACGAGGGTGGAACGGTTGACGAAGTCCCGGCGGGACAGCGACATGGCAGTCACTCCTGAGGGGTGGGCCGCCGACCGGGACGGTGCCCGGTGCGTGGCGTACGAGTTGTCGAGGCAGACCGTCGACGCCCAGCAGACTCCGCCGCCCCGGTGAACTCCCGGTGACGTGGACACCTCGTCGGGGTGGTCATTTGCGGACCGTATGCCAATCCATGACCGCCCCTTTGCCGTCCTGCCGCCGGGCATCCCGCCTGCCACACCTCCCGGCCGCACCGCCCGGCCGCACCACCCCCCGGCTACCTCCCCGCCCGCGCCGACCGCCACTGCTCCCAGGCCGACAGCCACAGCTGCTCCTCGATCCGCCGCTGCTCCTCCCGGTCGAACGGGTCTCCCCCGCCGGGCCGGTTCCGCCAGAGCTGCTCCCACGCCCGCTGCGCCGGCAGGCTCGCCACCTCGCTGGCGAACACCGTGTACCGGATGACCTCCTCGACGGCGGCCTGCCCCTCCGGCGTGCCGACCACCCACTGGGTCTGCCGGGAGAGCCGGTTGAGGTGGTTGACCATCGCCGTCACCGCCGCGACCGCCTCCTCCCGGGTCTCCGTGGCGAGCCGCATCTGCTGGCGCACCGCGGCCTCCCAGCGCAGCGCGCCGTTCTCCCCGCGCAGCCCGCGCGGCAGCCGCGGCGTACGCCCCGCCCGGACCTGCGCCTCGACGGCGGCGGACTCCCTGATGCTGTGCTCGATCACCGCCCGGTGCGCCTCCAGTCCGACGGCAGGGGCGAGGTCGCGCTCCTCCACCGGCACATGGCGGCCGCGCCGGGAGGCGAGGGCGCGCAGCAGCCCGGTCCGGCCGAGCAGGTACCGCTCGAAGTCCCCGATCCGGGCCAGTTCGACGCCGCCGGGCGGCACCCCCCGCCCGCAGACCGTGACGGTCAGCCCGTCCACCCGCAGCCGGGCCGCCCAGACCGGGCCGGTGCCGGGGGCGTCCGGGCGGTGCCAGAGTTCGCGCCGGTCCTCGTGCAGTTCCACCGCGCGGGGCTCGCCCTCCACGGTGATCCACTCGCGCAGCGCCCGGACCCGGCCCGGGCCCTCGCCCTCGTCGACGCCGAGCTGCTCGTAGACCCGGTCGCGCTCGTCCTCGACCACGTCCTCCAGCTCCGGCAGCCGGCCGCGGTTCTCGGCGCCGGGCCGGTAGGTGCGCACGGTGACGTACGGGCCGTCGGCGCTGGTCCGGTCGCCGGAGTGGACCTCGACCCAGCACAGCTCGCCGTCGGCGGTCTCGAACGCGGCCAGCGCGTCGCCGTCCCGGCCGGCCCCGGCCGCCACCCCGTACACCGGGAAGTCCGCCGCGGCGAGGGTGCGGCGCGCGAACTCCTCCTGGTCGGCGAGCCGCTCCTCCTGGCCGCGCGGGTCCGTCCCGCGCGGGCCGTGGCCGACCTGACCACCCACCGCGGGACCACCCACCGCAGGACCGCCCGCCGCGGAACCGCCCATCGCGGAACCACCCGCCGCGGTCCCGCCCCCGAAGGGTCCGCCCCCGGCGGAGCCGTCCGCCCGGGGGCCGTTCTGCTCCTGGGGCCTGCCGCCGCTCTCCCGCATCATGCTGTGCCGCACCCCCGAGTCCTCGCCGCCCTCGCGCCGCCTCGGGAAACGATACGTGGCCGGTACCTGCCGGGTCATCAGCTCCCGCTGCACGCCCGGCTGATCGGCCCGGACGACCGGCCCGACCGGGGGCGGACGGGCAGGGCGGGGCCGTGTCAGGGCGGGCCCCTGTCAGTCGCCCTGCCTACGCTGTCGGGCATGACAGCGAACAGCAACGTTCCGGCCCGGATCAGCATCGTCACCCTCGGGGTGAGTGATCTCGACCGCAGCACCCGCTTCTACGAAGGCCTCGGCTGGAAGCGGTCGTCCGTCTCCAGCCCGGAGATCGTCTGGTTCCGCACCGCCGACTCCGTGCTCGGCCTCTTCCCGCACGACGAGCTGGCCGCCGACGCGGGCGTGCCCGCCACCGGCGAGCCGGCCTTCCGCGGCGTCACCCTCGCGGTGAACCTGGAGTCCCCCGAGCTGGTGGACGCCGCTCTGCGGACGGCCGTCGAGGCGGGCGCCAGCGTGGTCAAGCCGCCGGCCACGACCAGCTGGGGCGGCTACTCCGGCTACTTCGAGGACCCGGACGGGCACCTCTGGGAGCTGGCCCACAACCCGTTCTTCCCCTTCGCCGAGGACGGCTCGCTCGACCTCCCGTAGGGCGTGTCCGACGGTTCCCGCCGCATGCGCGCCGTCGGACACGTCCTGGGGCCCGTCCGGGCCCGGGCTCACCGCCCCGGGCTCACTTCTTCGACCGCGCCTTGAAGGCCGCCTTGCGGGCCTCCTTGGCCACCGCCCGGTCGAGGTGCAGCTCGCCGACGGCCTCCAGCACGTCCGCCGTGTACGGGTGGTCGACCCGCCAGAGCTCGCCGAAGTAACTCGCCGGATTGTCCGTCACCGGCAGCCCGGCGATCAGCTCGCGCAGCAGCTCCGCGTCGCCGCCGCTGTCCAGCAGCTGGGCGGCGAAGGTGTCGACCACCGTCCACAGCACCATCGCCCGTTCCGGCGTCGGCACGTCCGCCGCCCCGATGGAGGCCAGCCAGGCGCGGGCTCCGCCGCCCAGCTCCGGGTCGTCCAGCACCTCCTGGACGGCGGGCTCGGCGGCCCCGCCGAGCATGGTCAGCGCCAGCTGGCAGAGCATCCGGCGCAGCGGAGCGTACGTGTCGTCGCCGCGCGCCGCCGCGAGCAGTTCGCGCGCCGCCTCGACCGGCTCCCGGCCGGTGACCCAGACCCGCAGCTCCTCCTCGGGCAGCACATTGGCCGCCTCGCAGACCGTCCGCAGCAGCTCGACGGCGTCGCCCTGGGCCAGCTCGCCGACCAGCGGCGCGTCGTACCCGTCCTCCAGCAGCCACTGCCGGATCCCGTACTGGCCGAGCGGGGTGAGCCGGACCAGGCCGAAGCGCGCGGACTCCTCCTCGTCCAGCGGCTCCTCCCCGGCCGGGGCGCCGCCCTCCGGCTCCTCCTCGTCGAACAGCTCCGGGTCGATCGGGCGGTAGTCCAGCAGGCCCAGCTCGGCGAGGTCGCCGAGCATCGGGTCCAGGGTGACCATCACATCGGTGATGTCGCCGAGCAGTTCCTCGCTCGGCTCCTCGCCCTCCGGCACGACCAGCAGCGCGGCCAGCACGCCCAGCGGCACGGTCTCACTGCCCGGGTCGGCGAAGGCGGTGGTCTCGTACAGCACCTGGAGCGCCTCGTCGAGCAGTTCGGCGGCCTCGTCCCGGGCCTCCTCGACCTGCGTCAGCCGGTCCTCGTCCTCCTCTGCCTCGCCCTCGCCCTCGGCCCCTTCCTCCTCCGGCAGCGAGTCCGCCTCCGCGGCCAGCTCCCGGACGATCCCGGCGGCCGTCAGCCAGAGCTCCAGGACGGTCTCCGCGTCCCCCTGCTCGGCGGGCTCCAGATCCGGCCCCGGGACGGCGACGTGCTCGCCCTCGGCGGTGGTGCCGATCTCGACCAGGTCCAGGTCGCACGCCAGCGACCAGGCCCGCATCGCCTCGACCACGGCCTCCTCCGGTACTTCCCCCTCCTCGGGGGCGAGGCCGAGCAGCCGGGCCGCCGGCGCCCGGTCCGGGCCGGTGAGGTCGCCGAACTCGTCCACCGCCCGGTGCGGGGCGGTCCAGCGGGCCAGCGTCAGCGCGTACCCGAACATCGGGACGGCCTTGGCCTGCTCGGCCAGCTCCTCCTCGGACGGCAGCTTCACCGGCGGTACCAGCACGGCAGCGTCGTCGAGGTCCTCGTCGTCCATCCCGTGCGCGGCGAACGCCCCGTAGAGGTCCTCCAGCTCCAGGTCGGCGGGCAGTACCGCCTCGCCCGGCCCCTCACCCGGCGCACCCGCCGACGAAACCCCAGCGTTCTTACGACGTCGTCCGGCCATCGTTGCGCGTTCTCCCTACAGCCAGCAGTCGGTCGATCAGTGCCCGGCCCGAACGGATGAGCTCCGTGTGCCGGTCCATCACCTCAGCGTATAGGCCTGGCAGCGCCGACGCCCGGCCCCAAGGGGCGCGCGCCGCAACAGTGCGCCCACCCCTTATCCTTCGAATCAGTACCGCGCACACCCCGCGCGGACCACCGGGCGACGAAGCCCTTTCCCCTCCTCGCCCGGTCCGGGCAGGAGGGGC
Organism: Kitasatospora sp. NPDC087315; assembly: GCF_044744345.1. Taxonomy (NCBI): domain Bacteria; kingdom Bacillati; phylum Actinomycetota; class Actinomycetes; order Kitasatosporales; family Streptomycetaceae; genus Kitasatospora; species Kitasatospora sp. NPDC087315. Next base: position 157,292 of record NZ_JBIUYD010000022.1, read on the forward strand.
CCACGCTCACCCGCTCCACCAGGGAGCCCCGCACCGAGGCCACCACCACAGCGCCGCAGGACGGGCGCACCGGCACACCCAGCCGACCCCGGTGGTGCCCGGCCACAGGAGACCCCTGCCATGGCGGACCTCTCCCCCGCCGGCTCCGGCCTGCGCACCGCGCAGTTCGACGGACGCCGACTGTCGGAGGCCCTGCTTCCCCTGGAGCTCGCGCCCCGCACCCAGCTCCAGCTCTCCGCGATCAGCCGCTGGAACGCGCTGCGCGGGATACGCGTCGGCCTTGTCGCCGCCGCCCTGCTCCTCATGCTGATCGGCGCCAATCTGGCCACGCCGATCTACCCCCTGCTCCAGCAGCGGCTCGCGCTGACCCCGCTCGACACCACCGTCCTGTTCACGGTGTACGTGTTCGCGCTGGTCCCGGTGCTCGCCGTGGTCGGCCACTGGTCGGACCACCTCGGCCGACGGGCGCTGATCCTGCCCGCCGTGACCCTGGCCGCCGCCGGTGACGTGGTCTTCGCCACCTCCGGCAGCTTCTGGCAGCTGGCCCTCGGCCGGGCCGTCCAGGGCATCGCGGTGGGCCTGTCCACCGGCGCCGCCGGAGCGGCCCTCGGCGACCTGCTGCCCGACCGGCCGACCCTCGCCGCCAAACTCACCCTGGCCTGTTCCGCCGGCGGCGTCGCGCTCGGCCCGGTCGTCGGCGCACTGCTGGCCGACGGCTCCGACCCGCTGCTGACGCCCTTCCTGCTGCACGCCGTCGCCCTGCTGGCGCTCTGTGTGCCGCTCGCCCTCGTCCACCCCCGGATGCCCGGCCGCCGCCGCCCTCCGGCCTCCCCGCCGCGCATCACCACCCCGGCCCACCTACGCCCGCAGCGGCTCGCCCTGCCGGCCTCCGGCCGTCGCGAGTTCCTGCTGGCCTCCGGCGCCGGCTTCGTCTCGTACGCCGTCTTCGGTGTCTACCTCAGCCTGGCCCCGGCCTTCTCCGCCAAGCTGCTGCACACCGACTCGCACCTGGTCGGTGCCGTGGTGGCGGCCCTGCTGCTCGGCTCCTCGGCCGCCGCCCAGCTGCTCGTCCCGCCGACCGCCGACCGGCTGGTCGTCGCCCTCGGCATGGCCGGCCTCGCCGCCGGGCTCGGCCTGGTCGTCGCCGCCCAGTACACCGGCACCCCCGCGCTGCTCTTCATCGGCAGCGTCCTCGGCGGCGCCTGCCAGGGCATCGCCTTCCGCTCGCTCTTCACCACCGCCGTCGCCGCGATGAACCCCGAACGCCGGGGCTCCGAACTCAGCTCCCTCTGGGTCATCGTCTACCTCGGCAGCTCCCTCCCCATCGTCGCCGTCGGCGCCCTCGTCCAGCGCTACGGCCTCCTCCCCGCCACCAGCGGCTTCACCGCCCTGGCCGCCGCACTCTGCCTCGCCCTGGCCCTGGCGGTGGCCCGCAAACGCTAGTCGGACCAGGGACGCCGGCGGTCCGTCGGGATCTCGAACCGGAACGGCTCGGGCAATGAGACCGTTTCACCGAACTTCCAGGTCTCGAGCACACCGTACGTACCGGCCCCGCGGTCCGGCTCACCGAACAGCGTGATGCCGGGCCGCTCGGGGTCACGGTCGACCAGGAGGTAGTGCGGCACACCGCCCCGGGCGTACCCGTTCCACTTGGTGGCCTGCATCCGTCGGCTGAGCACCGGCTCCCGGTCGTTGTAGGCATTGGAGGGAGAGGTCACCTCCACCACCAGGTTCACCTGCTGCGGGTACAGGTGACGTACGTCCTCGGCGCAGCCGTGGTCGACGGTGTCCCGGTGCAGGACGACCAGGTCCGGGACATAGCCGTCGCCGATCTCGACCAGGTCGACGTTGACGCCCTGGACCACCCGCCAGGGGAACGAGGGGTCGGTGAACTCCGCGTAGTCCACCGCGCGCTGGATGTTGGAGAGAATCACCGCATGCGTGAACACCGGCGCAGGCGACACGACGAACTCCCCTCCGATCACCTCGACCCGTGTGCCGTCCTCCGGGATCCGCAGATACGCGGCAAGCTCGTCCCGGACCCACATGGCGTACGGCGAGTCGGGCAACGTCCACCGTCCGGACGCAACCACAGACATCACATCGCTCCCTTCACGGTCGCAGGGCCAGCGTGACCACCCACTCGCAGATATACCACTGCCGCGTGACGCATTCCCCCGAAGGGGAGCGTCACGCGGCAGTGGGTTGACGAGCGGCGTCCGTCAGACGTTGAAGCCCGTCCGTCAGACGTTGAAGCCGAGGGCGCGGAGCTGCTCGCGGCCGTCGTCGGTGATCTTGTCCGGGCCCCACGGCGGCATCCAGACCCAGTTGATGCGCAGGTCCTGGACGAGGCCGTCGGTGGCGGACTTGGCCTGGTCCTCGATGACGTCGGTCAGCGGGCAGGCCGCCGAGGTGAGCGTCATGTCGATGGTGGCCACGTCGGACTCGTCGATGTGGATCCCGTAGATCAGGCCCAGGTTGACGACGTCGATGCCCAGTTCGGGGTCGACGACGTCCATCAGGGCCTCGGTCAGGTCCTCGACGGAGACGGTGCCGGCGGTGGTGCCGGCGATGAGGCCCTGGCCCTCCTCCGCAGCGGGGGAAGCGGGTGCGCCGGTGGTGCCGGCGATGTCGGTGGTGTCGGTGGTGTCGGTGTCACTCATGGTTCTGTCCTCCTCTGCGGTGTCAGTCGTTGACGGCGGGTTGCCCGGCGAGCGCCTTGGCGGTGGCGTCCTTCCAGGCCATCCAGCTGAGCAGGGCGCACTTGACCCGGGCCGGGTACTTGGAGACACCGGCGAACGCGACCGCGTCCTCCAGCACCTCCTCGTCGCCCTCGCCCTGGCCCTTGCTCTGCATCAGCTCCAGGAACGCCTCCTGGACGGCCTGCGCCTCGCCGACGGTCTTGCCGACCACCAGGTCGTTCAGCACCGAGGCGCTGGCCTGGCTGATGGAACAGCCCTGTGACTCGTAGGAGACGTCCGCGACCGTGGCGCCGTCGAGCCGCACCCGCAGGGTGATCTCGTCACCGCAGGTCGGGTTGACGTGGTGCACCTCGGCGTCGCCGTCCCGCAGCCCCTTGCCGTGGGGGTTGCGGTAGTGGTCCAGGATGATGTCCTGGTACATCGAGTCGAGCTTCATGTGGTGGGCCCAGTCCCGTCAGCCGAAGAAGTTCCGGACGTGGTGCAGACCGTCGATCAGCGCGTCGACCTCGCCCGGCGTCGAGTACAGATAGAACGACGCCCGCGTGGTCGCCGGAATTCCGTACCGCAGGCAGACCGGCCGCGCGCAGTGGTGGCCGACGCGCACGGCGATGCCCTGCTCGTCCAGCACCTGGCCCACGTCGTGCGGGTGGATGTCGCCGAGCGTGAAGGAGATCGCGGCGCCCCGGTCCACGGCCGTGCGCGGACCGATGATCCGCAGGTCGGGGACCTCCAGCAGGCGCTCCACCGCGTACTCGGTGATGGCGTGCTCGTGCGCGGCGATCTTCTCCATGCCGATGCCCGACAGGTAGTCGATGGCCGCCCCGAGCCCGACCGCCTGCGCGATCGGCGGGGTGCCCGCCTCGAACTTGTGCGGCGCCGGGGCATAGGTGGACGAGCCCATCGTGACGGTCTCGATCATCTCGCCGCCGCCCAGGAACGGCGGGAGGTCCTCCAGCAGCTCCTGGCGGCCCCAGAGCACGCCGATGCCGGTCGGGGCCAGCATCTTGTGGCCGGTGAAGGCGACGAAGTCGGCCTCCAGCGCCTGCACGTCCAGCACCATGTGCGGCGCGGCCTGCGAGGCGTCGATGACGACCAGCGCGCCGACCGACTGGGCCTTGCGCACGATGGTCTCGACCGGGTTGACGGTGCCCAGCAGGTTGGAGACCAGGGTGAACGAGACCACCTTGGTCTTCTCGGTGATCAGCTCGTCGATGTTCGACAGGTCGAGCCGGCCCTCGTCGGTCAGCCCGAACCACTTCAGCTTCGCGCCGGTGCGCTGCGAGAGCAGCTGCCACGGGACGATGTTGGAGTGGTGCTCCATCTCCGTGATGACGATCTCGGAGTCGGCGTCCACCCGGTAGGGCTCGTCGGCCCAGCCGAGCATGTTGGCGACCAGGTTGAGCGACTCCGAGGCGTTCTTGGTGAAGATCACCTCGTTGCGGCTGGGCGCGTTGACGAACGCCGCGACCTTGTCGCGGGCGCCCTCGTACAGCGCCGTGGCCTCCTCGGCCAGCACGTGCACCCCGCGGTGCACATTGGCGTTGTGCTGCTCGTAGTAGGCGGTCAGGGCTTCCAGCACCTGGCGCGGCTTCTGCGAGGTGGCCGCGTTGTCCAGGTAGACCAGTGGCTTGTCGCCGTGCAGCACGCGCTGCAGGACCGGGAAGTCCTTGCGGATCGCGTCGGTGTCGAGCAGGCCCGACAGGGGGTTGGTCACTCGGAAGCGCCGCCCTTCACGTAAGCCTCGTAGCCCTCGTTCTCCAGCTTGTCGGCCAGCTCCGCGCCGCCGGACTCGACGATGCGGCCGGCCGCGAAGACGTGGACGTAGTCGGGCTTGATGTACCGCAGGATGCGGGTGTAGTGCGTGACCAGCAGGGTGCCGACCTCGCCGGTCGAGCGGACCCGGTTGATGCCCTCGGAGACGACCCGCAGCGCGTCGACGTCCAGGCCGGAGTCGGTCTCGTCGAGGATCGCGATCTTCGGCTTGAGCAGCTCCAGCTGGAGGATCTCGTGGCGCTTCTTCTCGCCGCCGGAGAAGCCCTCGTTGACGTTGCGCTCGGCGAAGGCCGGGTCCATCTGGAGGGCGGCCATCGCCTCCTTGACCTCCTTCACCCAGGTGCGCAGCTTCGGGGCCTCGCCGCGGACGGCGGTGGCGGCGGTCCGCAGGAAGTTGCTGACCGAGACGCCCGGGACCTCGACCGGGTACTGCATGGCCAGGAAGACGCCGGCCCGGGCGCGCTCGTCGACGGACATCTCCAGGACGTCCTCGCCGTCCAGCAGCACCGAGCCGCTGGTGACGGTGTACTTCGGGTGACCGGCCAGCGAGTACGCGAGGGTGGACTTGCCGGAGCCGTTCGGACCCATGATCGCGTGGGTCTCGCCCTGCTTCACGGTCAGGTCCACGCCCTTCAGGATCTCCCGGGGGCCGTTCTCGGCCTCGACGGAGACGTGCAGGTCGCGGATTTCAAGGGTTGCCATGTGTACTCAGGACTCCTGGTTGACGGAGACGAGCACATCGTCCCCTTCGATCTTTACGGGGTAGACAGCGACCGGCTTGGTGGCGGGCAGGCCGGAGGGCTTGCCGGTGCGCAGGTCGAAGCTGGAGCCGTGCAGCCAGCACTCGATCATGCAGTCCTCGACCTCGCCCTCCGAGAGCGAGACGTTCGCGTGCGAGCAGGTGTCGTTGATCGCGAACACCCCCTCGTCGGTACGGACGATGGAGACCGGCACACCGTTGAGGTCGACGCGCTTGGGCACGTCCTCCTGCAGGTCGCTCAGCGCGCAGGCACGCAGGAAACTCATCAGACCGCCGCTTCCAGCTCGGCCTCGATCTTCTCCATCAGCTGGTCCTGGATCTCGGCGACGCCGATCTGCTGGACCAGCTCGGCGAAGAAGCCGCGGACGACCAGGCGGCGGGCCTCGCCGGCCGGGATGCCGCGGGCCTGCAGGTAGAAGAGCTGCTCGTCGTCGAAGCGGCCGGTCGCGGAGGCGTGGCCGGCGCCGACGATCTCGCCGGTCTCGATCTCCAGGTTGGGGATGGAGTCGACCCGGGCGCCGTCGGTGAGCACCAGGTTGCGGTTGTGCTCGTAGGTGTCGGTGCCCTCGGCGGCGGCGCGGATCAGCACGTCGCCGACCCAGACGGCGTGCGCGTCCTGGCCCTGCAGCGCGCCCTTGTACACCACGTTGGAGCGGCAGTGCGGGGTGTCGTGGTCGATGACCAGACGGTGCTCCAGGTGCTGGCCGGCGTCGGCGAAGTAGAGGCCGAAGAGTTCGGCCTCGCCGCCGGGCGCGGCGTACCTGACCCGCGGGTGGATGCGGACCAGGTCGCCGCCGAAGGTGACGACCACGGACTTCAGCGAGGCGTCCCGGCCGATCAGGGCGGTCTGCTGGGCGGCGTGCACCGCGTCCCGGTCCCAGTCCTGGACGGAGACGAAGGTGAGCTTGGCGCCGTCGCCGACCAGCAGCTCGACGTTGGCCGCGCGGGTGCCGGTGCCGGTGTGGTTGATCACGACCACGGCCTCGGCGAACGGCTTGACGTCGATCACCACGTGGGCGAAGCGGGTGCCGCCCTCGCCGTGCACGTCGATCTTCACCGGCTCGGTGAGCACCGTCTCCTTGGGGACGGTGACCACGAGCGCCTGCTCGAAGCCGCTGAACGCCTGCGCCGCGACCCGGTCGACCGGCTTGCCCGCCTTGCCCAGGCGGGCGTCGTCGCGGCCGACGGTCTCGGCGGTGACGCCGTCCGGCAGGCTCAGCTCGACCTTGTCCTCGCCCTGGGCGGCCTGCGCCGCGGAGCCGTCGTGCAGGCCGCCCAGCCGGTGCAGCGGGGTGAAGCGCCAGTCCTCCTCGCGGCCGGTCGGCACCGGGAAGTCGCCGACCTCGTACGAGGGCTCGACGGCGACGCGGGCGTCGATCGGCTGCTGGACGGTGGCGCGGCCGGTGCCGGGGCCGGCGAGCTGCGCGCCCGCGCCGGCCGTACCGACCTCGATCGAACCGGCGGTGGTGGAGCCGGTGGGGGTGTTGACGTCAGCCATGGCTGTCGTGGTGCTCTCTTCCTCAAAAAGTGCGGACTGGACTGCGTGCGGCCGTTCGTCAGCCGACGGAGCCCTCCATCTGCAGCTCGATCAGCCGGTTCAGCTCCAGCGCGTACTCCATCGGCAGCTCGCGGGCGATCGGCTCGACGAAGCCGCGGACGATCATCGCCATCGCCTCGAACTCGGTCATGCCCCGGCTCATCAGGTAGAACAGCTGGTCCTCGCTGACCTTGGAGACCGTCGCCTCGTGGCCCATGGACACGTCGTCCTCGCGGACGTCCACGTACGGGTAGGTGTCCGAGCGGGAGATGGTGTCGACCAGCAGCGCGTCGCAGAGCACGTTGGACTTGGCGCCCTTGGAGCCCTCGCCGATCTCGATCAGGCCGCGGTAGGAGGTGCGGCCGCCGCCTCGCGCCACCGACTTGGAGACGATGTTGGAGGAGGTGTTCGGCGCCATGTGGACCATCTTGGCGCCGGCGTCCTGGTGCTGGCCCTCGCCGGCGAAGGCGATCGACAGGGTCTCGCCCTTGGCGTGCTCGCCCATCAGGTAGACGGCCGGGTACTTCATGGTGACCTTGGAGCCGATGTTGCCGTCGACCCACTCCATGGTCGCGCCCTCGTACGCCACGGCGCGCTTGGTGACCAGGTTGTAGACGTTGTTCGACCAGTTCTGGATGGTCGTGTAGCGGCAGCGGCCGCCCTTCTTGACGATGATCTCGACGACCGCGGAGTGCAGCGAGTCGGAGGAGTAGATCGGCGCGGTGCAGCCCTCGACGTAGTGGACGTAGGCGTCCTCGTCGACGATGATCAGCGTCCGCTCGAACTGGCCCATGTTCTCGGTGTTGATCCGGAAGTAGGCCTGGAGCGGGATGTCGACGTGGACACCCTTCGGCACGTAGATGAAGGACCCGCCGGACCAGACCGCCGTGTTCAGCGCGGCGAACTTGTTGTCACCGGCCGGGATGACGGTGCCGAAGTACTCCTTGAAGATCTCCGGGTGCTCGCGCAGCGCGGTGTCGGTGTCCAGGAAGATGACGCCCTGCTGCTCCAGGTCCTCGCGGATCTGGTGGTAGACGACCTCGGACTCGTACTGCGCGGCGACACCGGCGACCAGGCGCTGCTTCTCCGCCTCCGGGATGCCCAGCTTGTCGTAGGTCGCCTTGATGTCCGCGGGCAGGTCCTCCCAGGACTCGGCCTGCTTCTCGGTGGAGCGGACGAAGTACTTGATGTTGTCGAAGTCGATGCCGGAGAGGTCGGAGCCCCAGGTCGGCATGGGCTTCTTGCCGAACAGCTTCAGGCCCTTGAGACGCAGGTTGAGCATCCACTCGGACTCGTTCTTCTTCGCCGAGATGTCGCGGACGACGTCCTCGCTGAGCCCTCGCTTGGCGGTGGCACCGGCGGTGTCCGGGTCCGCCCAGCCGTACTCGTAGGTGCCCAGGCCTTCGAGCTCCGGGTGCGAAACGGTGTCAGTCATGCGAGCTTCCTAACGCGCGGACGCTGAATCTTCGGTGGACGTACCGGCAGTCGGCACTGCATCGGAGTCCTCGCCTGCGGTACGCGGGGTGGACGACGATGCGGCACCGGGTGCCGGCACATAGGTGGTGCAGACCCCGTCGCCGTGGGCGATGGTGGCCAGTCGTTGCACATGGGTGCCCAGGAGCCGGGAGAAGACCTCGGTCTCCGCCTCGCAGAGCTGGGGGAACTGCTCGGCGATGTGCGCGACCGGGCAGTGGTGCTGGCAGAGCTGGGCGCCCGCCGGGGCCTTGGCCGCGGCCGACGGGACCCGCCGCACCGTGGCAGCGTACCCGTCCGCGCTCAGCGCCTGGGCGAGCGCCTCGGTGCGCTCGCCGGCCGCCGCCTGCCGCAGGGCTTCGAGATACTTCTCGCCCTGCTTGCCGAACCGGGCCCGGGCGAAGGCGGCGACCGCCTCCTCGCCCGCCTTGCCGCCGCCCACCGAGTCGGCGATCCAGCGCAGCGCGTCGGCCGCGAGCTGGTCGTACGCCTGGTAGAAGGCGTCCCGCCCGCCGTCGGTGAGGGCGAAGACCTTGGCCGGGCGGCCCCGGCCGCGGCTGCCGTAGACCCGCTGCTCGCGGGACTCGACCAGGCCGGCGACGGTCAGGCCGTCCAGGTGGCGGCGGACGGCGGCGGTGGTCAGACCGAGCCGGTTCGCCAGGTCGGCGGCGGAGGAGGGGCCGTGGTCGAGGATCGACCGCGCGACCCGGTCCCGGGTGGCGCGGTGGCCGTCCAGCAGCACCTCGGCCGCCGTCGCGGGCACGGCGCAGCCGGGGGCCGTCTCGGCCTCCTGGTGCGTGGTGTGCTCGCGCATGTTTTTCACAACACCAGTGTTGCGTAATTACTTCCGTCGGGACAAGCCGTGACCGATACCTCATCGGTGGCATCTGTCACGCAGGCAAGCCTTACCTGGCCTGGAAAAACGATCAAAGAGGCCGCCGTCGGGGTGCGGCGTGCGCGCCTCTTACACTCGCCGGTATGCACTCCGGACCCGCGGTCCAGATCACCGGGCTGGTCAAGCGCTACGGCGCGAAGACCGCGGTGGACGGTCTCGACCTCACCCTCGCACGCGGCGCCATCACCGCCGTCCTCGGCCCCAACGGCGCCGGCAAGACCACCACCATCGAGACCTGCGAGGGCTACCGCCGCCCGGACGCCGGCACCGTCCGCGTCCTCGGCCTCGACCCGGTCGCCCAGAGCGCGCGGCTGCGGCCCCGGATCGGCGTGATGCTGCAGTCCGGCGGCGTCTACGCGGGCGCGCGCGCCGTCGAGATGCTCCGGCACACCGCGAAGCTGCACGCCCACCCGCTGGACGTGGACGCCCTGGTCGAACGCCTCGGCCTCGACTCCTGCGGCCGCACCACCTACCGCCGGCTCTCCGGCGGCCAGCAGCAGCGCCTCGCCCTCGCCATGGCCGTGGTCGGCCGCCCCGAACTCGTCTTCCTGGACGAGCCCACCGCGGGCCTCGACCCGCAGGCCCGCCGCGCCACCTGGGACCTGGTCCGCGACCTGCGCCGGGACGGCGTGACCGTGGTCGTCACCACGCACCACATGGACGAGGCCGAGCAGCTCGCCGACCAGGTCGCGATCGTCGACCGGGGCCGGGTCATCGCCACCGGCACCCCCGACGAGCTCTGCCGCGGCGGCGCCGAGAGCAGCCTGCGCTTCGACGGCCCGCCCGGCCTCGACCTCGCCACCCTGCTCAAGGAGCTGCCGGACGGCGCGACCGCCGCCGAGACCGCCCCCGGCAGCTACCGCGTGGAGGCCCCCGTCGATCCGCAGCTGCTGGCCACCGTCACCGGCTGGTGCGCCGCCACCGGCATCCTCCCCGAGCGCCTCACCGTGCAGCGGCGCAGCCTCGAAGACGTCTTCCTCGACCTGACCGGACGGGACCTCCGCTCGTGACCACGACCACCGACTACTCGCCGCGGCCGGGCGCCGCCCCCGTCGGCCGGATGCTGCTCGCCCAGACCGCCTTCGAGACGAAGATGCTGCTGCGCAACGGTGAGCAGCTGCTGCTCACCGTGATCATCCCGACCGTGCTGCTGGTGCTGTTCTCCTCGGTGGACATCGTCGCCGTGGACGGCCCCGGCAAGCGGGTCGACTTCCTGGCACCCGGGCTGCTCGCGCTCGCCGTGATGTCCACCGCCTTCACCGGGCAGGCCATCGCCACCGGGTTCGAACGGCGCTACGGGGTGCTGAAGCGGCTCGGCGCCAGCCCGCTCCCCCGCTGGGCGCTGCTCACCGCCAAGACGGGCTGTGTGCTGGTCACCGAGGCGCTGCAGGTAGCGCTGCTCTCGGTGATCGCCCTCGCCCTCGGCTGGTCCCCGCAGGGCAACCCCCTCGCCGTTCTCGCCCTCCTCGTCCTCGGCACCGCCGCCTTCTCCGGGCTCGGCCTGCTGATGGCCGGCACCCTGCGGGCCGAGGCCACGCTGGCCGCCGCCAACCTGGTCTTCATCCTGCTGCTGCTGGCCGGCGGGGTGATCGTCCCGCTGAGCAAGTTCCCGTCCGCCGTCCAGTCGGTGCTGGAACTCCTCCCGATCGCCGCCCTCTCCGACGGCCTGCGCTCGGTGCTCCAGACCGGCGCCGGCGTCCCCTGGGCCGACCTCGGCATCCTGACCGGCTGGGCCGTCCTCGCCCTGGCCGCGGCCGCCCGCTTCTTCCGCTGGGAGTGAGCGGGGCGACGACGGGCAACCGGTCGCCGGACACAGAGCAGACGGGCCCTCGCCGCTTCGGCGAGGGCCCGTCCGCTGTCTGCGGGGTCAGGCGGGTATGCGGTGACGTCCCTGGGGGGTGGGGTTGTGGGTTTCGGGGCCGTAGTGGCCGGCCTGGCGGGCGATCCAGGTGTATTCGGCGGTGCCGTCGGGGAGTTGGCGCAGTTCCCAGCGGCCGTGGTGGGTGATCGGGGGCGGTGGCGGGGTGGCTGCCCGCTCGCCGGGGTGCGGCATCCTCAGGGTCGCGAGGACGCCGAGGACGACGGTGGCGATCGCGAGGGCGAGGAGGGCCACGAACGCCGTGCCGATCAGGAAGTTGACGGTGCCGGGTGTCATCGGCGGATTCCGAGGACGCGGGTGCCGAGGTGGGCGGCGAGGCCGTGGAGGAGTTCCTCGGCCTGGTCGCGGGTGAGGGGGAAGGCGAGCTGTTCGCCGGGGCCGGCGGCCACGTCCAGGTCGACGGCGAGGCGGAGCTGGACGGTGGCGTCGGGGACGTGTTCGACGGTGAGGTAGGGGACGGTGGTGCGCTCGACGTGGGCCGGCTGGGTGGAGCTGGTGGCGAGGGGGATCACGACTCCCACGGGTCACCGCCCCGCCCGGCTTCGTGGAGCAGGTGGAGGAGGTTGAGGAGCGTGCTGACGGGCGCGTTGCCGAAGTCGATCAGGACGCGGCCGTCGACGGTGCCGTTGTGGGTGGTGGCGGAGCCCCAGAGGATGCCGTGGGGGCGGCCTCGCTCGCGGAGTTCGCCGAGGAGGGCGGTGACCTGGGCGTCGGTGTAGTCGCGCATCCGGGGGTCGTCCGGGGCGAGGGGCCGGTGGCGGGCGTTCACGCGGCCGCGTCCAGCTCGAACCATACGATTTTACCGTTTTTGCGGGGCGTGGTGCCGAAGCGGTGGGTGAGCTCGCGGACCAGGTGCAGGCCCCGGCCGGACTGCGCGTAGGGGTCGGCGCACTCGTGCGGCTCGGGCAGCACGGGGTTGTCGTCGCTGACGCAGACGCGCAGGCTGCGGCCTTCGAGGAGGAGGATGACGACGGTCGGCGCGGGGCTCCCGCCGTGCTTCCAGGCGTTGAAGTACAGCTCGTGGAGGGCGAGTTCGGCGTCGTGGATGGCGTCGTCCGGCCATCCGGCGAGGGACATCGCGTCACTCAGCTCCGCACGGGCGGCGGACCAGTCGGGGATTTCGGGCAGGCTGAAGGCACACATAAGGGGAACCTCCGTGAGGGTGCGGGTGTGGGGTTCGTCGTTCACCGGCGGAAACATCGCCGTGAGCCAGGCCAGAACGGGACTGGTGACGCCACGCATGGCTGCTCTGCGGTGCGGGGGCAGCAGGCGCCTACTGCCCGGGAAACAGGCGTTACTGACGATCCGTCGGATCGACCTGGCGACGACCATAACGCACATCGATGGTAACTTTTACATGGATTCGCGATGTTCCCTCTAACGTGGCAACGACAGCCCGAACACCGGCTCCGAATGGACCGATGTCCAGCCAGCACGGCAGACTGAGAACACCCCTGGCCCGGAAGGAACCCATGGCTCGACCGAATCCAACGCTCCGTCAACGAAGGCTGGGCGCAGAGCTGCGAAGGATGCGCGAGCAAGCCGGCTTCGGCGGAAGCCAGCTCGGCCGCGCGGTCGGAATGAACCCCGCCCAGGTGACGCAGATGGAGTCAGGGAAGATCGGCATCAGCGTGGAACGCCTGCGTACGATCGCCTCAGCGTGCATGTGCGTCAATCAGCCTCTGATCGACGCTCTCGCCGACATCATCACGGAGCGCGAGAAGCCCGGCTGGTGGGAGGAGTACCGCGGAACCCTGGCCACGGACTTCCTTGAGGTCGCGGAGCTCGAAGGCCACGCGCGGAGGCTCTCGACCTACACGATCACGTTCGTCCCTGGACTACTTCAAGCCAGCGTCTACGCCTCTGCGGTATTTTCCCAAGCCTTCCCACCCCCGCCACGCCATGAGGTCGACCTCAGGACAGCCTTCCGCATACAACGGCAACGGGTTGTCCGCTCTGGCGGAACTTCATACTCTGCGTTCATCCATGAGGCGGCACTGCGCATGCAGTTCAGCGGACCAAAAGTCCTCACTGAACAACTCGACGCGCTACTTGAGGATTCAGAGCACCCGGGAATCTCGATCCGAGCGGTACCTTTCGACATCGGTTCCCTACCTGGCCCCAGCGAAAACTTCACCTACGCTGAGGGTCCGATCCCTGAACTGGATGTCGCACAGATGGACACGGGACATGGAAGCCAGCTCTACGACTCCCCGGCCCACCTGGCAAGCTTCCGAGAGATCCTCACTCGGACGGCGTCCGTCGCCCTCTCGGAAGACGAGTCCCGAGACTTCATTCGCTCCATCAAGAAGGAAATGGAAAGCAAGCGTGGCTAGCTCCGTTTGGCAGAAGTCCAGCTACTCCGCCGCAAACGACACGTGTGTCGAAGTCCGCACCGTCAACGGGCTGGTCGAGCTTCGCGAATCCGACACCGGCGACATCATCGTCCGCACCACCCCCACCAAGTTCGCCAAGTTCCTCCAAGGCATCAAGGCAGGCGAATTCGACCACCACGCCTGACCCACGCCAACCAGCAACACCCCTCACGACCTGGGGCTGAGATGTTCAACACCAACTGGCAGAAATCCAGCTACTCCGCCGCAAGCGACAACTGCATCGAAGTGCGTACCGTCAACGGCCTGGTCGAACTACGCGAATCCGACACCGGCGACATCATCGTCCGCACCACCCCCACCAAATTCGCCAAGTTCCTCCAAGGCGCCAAAGCCGGCGAATTCGACCACCACGCCTGACCCACCGCCTGACCCCCACACCCACCGGCGGGCCCCCCCCCAACCCCCCCGGGGGCCCCCCGGTCCCCCCCCCGCAAACACCAGTGCCCCACACC
>NZ_JBIUYD010000023.1:0-167616 GCF_044744345.1 Kitasatospora sp. NPDC087315
CGCGCCCAACACCGCAACTGGCCACCACCCCAACCAGCCACCGTCACGATCACCAAGCGAGACACGAATTAAGTCACCGGCATTGGGCCTAGGCCGGATTCGGCCGACCGCCGCAGGCTGCCGGTGCCGGATCCCCCGCCCGCACCCCTGGCAGGCATCCGGCACCGGCAGGGCGGGCGGCGGTGGCGACCTGATCGCGCTCATCCAGGACGAGTTGGGCCTGCCGGTCACCGAGGCCGACGCGGCGCTCCTCGCTCAGGACCGGCCAGACACACTCCCCTACGGCGTGCGCGGCCGGGACGTCGCCCGACCCGGGCGGATGCTGTTGGCGAAATGCGTGCTGCCGGGGAATCAGCAGGTGACCGGCACCGTTACGGTGGCGGTCGCCGGCGGCCAGCCCTGCCTCACGGTCTGGAGGGTGGCCGTCACGCTGGAGCCGCACGGGACGGTGCTCGCGACGTAGCCGACCGCGAGCCCGCCACGGGGCACGATGCCGGTGAGGTTCTCGGTTTCGAGAGGGACGCCGCCGGTGATGCCGAGGTTCAGGCTGTACGAGACGGACTGCGGGATCCAGTCGGAACGGGCAGGTGTCGAGTAGCCGGCGGCGGACACGAGGCCGCCGTCGACCGTGACGCAGACCTGGTTCCGGACGATGCCGACCGGGCCGTAGGCGCAGGTGGTCGCGGACGGAGTCGCGACCGTGCCCGTGGTCTGCGCGGTGGCCTGGGCGGCGCCCGCGACACCGAGCCCGGACAGTGCGGCACCGGCCGCGAGGACCGCGACGAAACGCTTCATCAGAGTTCTCTCCTTCGAAAACCGACAGCAAGAGGAGTCGGAAACGCATGTGATATGTCACGCTTCACATGTCGCATGCTTCCATGACACCCCGCCCATCACCCCTGACCGGACCCAAATGCCGGGATGAGTACCGGATTTGACCCCCCGGTGGCTCGAATCCGCGCCGTGTCATCGGCACCCCGGCCAGGCCCACGGCACGGCCGGCCGCCGCCCACCGGGATCACGGCATCGCGCTGCACGGCCCGTTGAAGTCCGTCACCTCCACGCAGGACCACGGCGAAGCCGCCCACGGACGGGACGCACGCCTGGTTCATGACACACCCCGGGCCCGCACCCGAACCTCCCACCTGGCAGCGCTTCGCCCCACCGGATCACATCCGGCGGGGCGGAGTCGAGGACCCACACGCCATGTCGCCGACAGCATCCCGGGCGGTCCGGGGCCCGCTGGGCTAGGCTCGTTCGGCGCGGCGCGGGGCCGCGTGGTGCGGACGAAGAGGGGGAGCCCGTGATCGGCGAACTGCTGCCTGTTCCGGTGGTGGTCGAAGTGGCGTACGACGACTCGCCGGAGGCCCGGCTGGAGCCCGCCGAGGAGGCGGTGATCGCCAGGGCGGTGGAGACCCGGCGCCGGGAGTTCGCCACGGTGCGCCACTGCGCCCGTACCGCGCTCGGCCGCCTCGGTGTGCCGTACCGGCCACTGGTGCCGGGCCTGCGCGGTGCACCGAGCTGGCCCGCCGGGGTGGTCGGCAGCCTGACGCACTGCGCCGGGTTCCGCGCCGCCGCCGTGGCTCTGGCCCGTGACGTGGTCTCGCTCGGCATCGACGCCGAGCCCGCACAGCCGCTGCCCGCGGACGTGCTGGAGGCCGTCGCACTGCCGGGCGAGCAGGACCGGATATCCAAGCTGCTCGCCGACCACCCCCAACTTCCCTGGGACCGGCTGCTGTTCAGCGCCAAGGAGTCCGTCTACAAGACGTGGTTCCCACTCACCGGGCTCTTCCTGGACTTCCACGAGGCCGACCTCACGTTCCACCCGGACGGCACCTTCCGGGCCGAACTGCTGGTGCCGGGGCCGGTCGTGGACGGGCGGCGGATCGACGCCTTCGACGGCCGCTGGGCGGTGCGCCACGGCCTGCTCGCCACCGCGATCACCCTCCTGCCCGCCGGGCGCCCGTAGCGAGTCGCCGGACGGCCGCCGACGAGGCGCCGCAACACTCCCGCAACGGCCATGGGGACCATCGGTACAGCCGTTGGCGCCAAGCAGTTGATCTTGGTCGCCTGGCGCAGTGATCCGGTCCGGTGCTCGGGTTCAGGGAAAGATCCTCGATCATGGGTGGGCCTGGCTACGGTCCGGGCATGGCGGTCGAATTCTTATCTGATGAGCAGGCTGAGGCGTACGGAAAGTTCGCTGAGGAGCCGACGAAGCCTGAGCTGGAGCGGTTCTTCTTCCTGGATGACGCGGTGTTGGACGCAGCGTGGAAGCAGATGGCCGAGCGGCTGGAGGAGGCCGGCGCCGACGCGAAGATCAGCGTCGAGGCCTTGTCGCCGGATTCGGGTCCGGCCTCCATGGAATGCGGAACAGGAATCACGCCGGGGGGGAGCCAGGGTGTGTCCCGTAGATCAAGGTGAGGTTGACGGTGCCCTGGTAGATACGTTCTCGCTTGCGTCTGCCGACACACTGCGGGACAGGCCGGATCGCTTGCTGAGGAGCGTCAACGCGGTGATCAAGGCGAGAGCGGCGAAGACGCCAGCTGCCCCGAACGCGGCATGCTGCCCGGTGGTGAGTGCGAGCGGTGTCGGGCCACCGATCGCGGACGTGCGGGCGGCGGCGACGCTGGTGCAGACGGCAGCGCCGACGGCGGTGCCGACGGCGAAGAAGGTGTCGGCGAGGCCGGCGGCCAGGCCTGAGTCCTTTTCGGTGACGCCGGTCAGCGCGGCGATCTGTGCGCATACCGTGACGGCGCCCATTCCCGCCCCGAACAAGAACAGGGCCGCCGGCAGAAGACTCATCGGGCCACCGGCCGGTATGCGGGTGAGCAGCAGGCAGCCACAACCGAGCAGGACGGTCCCGGCGGCAGCCACCCGCCCCAGGCTGAACCTGGGCACGATCCGTTGGCTCAGCAGTGCGCCTGCGGCCGCGGTGACGGTCATCATCGCGGCCGCCAGCCCGAACTGCGCCGCCGGCCAGCCGAGCACCTGCTGCACGAAAGAGGTGAGGGTGACGAGCATGCCGTCGACGGTCATGCCGGCGATGAGCAGGAGGAGGTTGCCGCCGATCAGCATGCGCGAGCGCAGCGACTGAAAGGAAACGAGCGGGGCCACCGATCGCTTCTCTACCAGGATGAACATCCAGACCAGCACGGCCACGGCGGCCAGTAGCCCGATGCTCTGTCCATTCGCCCACCCGGATGTCGGCACCCGGGTGATCACGTATACGAGCAGAACGAGTGCTGGGGCGATGGTCAGCGCACCAGGGATGTCGAAGGAACGGGAGCGTGCTCGGTCCCGGCTTTCGCGCAGCACGGCGGGGGCGAGCACCAGCACGAGGGTCCCGACCGGGACGTTGACCCAGAACACCCACTGCCAGCCGAAGATATCGGTGATGATGCCGCCCAGTAGTAGACCGGCGGTGGCGCCGAACCCGCCGAGGCCGCCCCAGATACCGAGCGCCTTGTTCCGCTCGATCCCTTCGGGGAAAGTGTTCATGACCATCGACAACGCGGCCGGAGCGATGATCGCGGCCGAGACGCCCTGCACCGCCCGGGCGGCCACCAGGGCCTGGATGGACGGAGCGAGCCCGCACGCCAGCGAGGCCACGACCCGCAGCACCATCCCGGCGATGAACACACGCCGACGGCCCAGCAGATCCGCAGCGCGGCCGCATAACAACAGCAGCCCGCTGAAGGCCAGCGCGTAGGCCGTCACGGTCCATTGGATGGCAGGACCGTGCAGGCGAAGGTGGCCTTCGATCGCGGGCAGAGCGGCGAGCAGGCTGGTGCCGTCCAGAATCGTCATGAAGAACGCCGTGCCCAGCAGCGCCAGCACCTGCCAACGGCGAGTCTGCGAAAGGTCGCTCGTGGTCATCACTGTTGCTCGATGCTTCGCAGCAGTTCGGCGGCGAGCGCGTCAAGCCACTTGCCGGTGCCCTGCTCCCGCCAGCTTGGTTCTTCGCGGCCGTCGAGGAAGGTGCTCTGCTCGGTGAGTAGCAGCCGGGTGCCACCACCCTCGGGGAGGAACTCCACCGTCGTCAGCGACACTGTCGCAAGGTCTTGCCCCTCGGACAGAGTGGAGGTGTAGACGATCCGCTCGTCCTGGACGATGTCGCGGTACCAGGACTCGAAAGTCAGCACCGGCCCACCGCCAGAGCGGCCGCGGTTGACCTCCCGCCCACCGACGCGGAAATCAAGCTCGTGCTCGGCGTCGAGGCCGGCGAACCAGCGGGCCTTTGCTTCGGGGACGGCCCACGCGGCGAACACCGTGGCCGGTGAGGCCGTGTAGAGGCGTTCGAGAGTGAACGTGGCATGCGTGACCACGTGATCGGTCATTGTGTGCTCCCTTGATCTGGGCTGTCGCAGTGTTCGGTCAGGTAGTCGCCGAGGCGATCGAGGCGGTGTTCCCAGGCAGTGCGCTGCGCAGCGATCCAGTCCTCGGCCATTCGCAGCACACCCGGCTCGATGTGGCAGGTGCGTACCCTTCCGGCTTTCTCAGACCGGACCAGTCCGCACGCCTCCAGTACCTGTAGGTGCTGCATCACCGCTGGCAGCGACATGGCCAGCGGCCGGGCCAGCTCACTGACCGAGGCAGGCCCGCGGATCAACCGCTCAACGATGTCCCGGCGAGTCGCGTCCGCCAGCGCTTGGAACACCCGGTCCAACGAACCAGCTTGGTTAAGCATGCGCCTAACTATTCGATGCCGGCAGCGAATAGTCAAGCATCTGGTTAACTTTTCTTCCGCCAGGGGTGCGCCGTTCCCTCGCACACGTCTCGTCCGGGAGTACGCGCCCGGGCCCCACTTCTCACACATGGTCACCTGTGAGAGTTCCGCGAGAGGCCCGGAAGCGGTCACGTTTCACCAGGTGGCCATTCGCAGAAGTCCTCTCGAAACCCGCACCCTGGAGGCGCCGCCCCTCCTGCCCGCCACCGGCACGTCGCGCTCCAACTCGCCCTCGGTGCCCAGGCGGTCGACGGCCCCCGTGCCTTCGCCGTGCACGCCCGCCGGGCCGATTCCGAGGGCTGGACCAGGCACCCCTCCGGCACCCTCGACACGACGACCGGCAGCACGCCCGCGCCCGATGCCGCCCGTCCGCCGTCCTGGCCCGTCCGGCCCCGGCCGCCGCCGCGCCCACCGAGCTCGATCTGGCGGACGACGACGAACTCTTCCGCCTCGTCGACGGCCGGCTCGGACCGGAGGAGTAAGCCCCACCCGCCCCGCACCCGGCCGGGCCACCGCGGCACCCACGCCGCGGCGGCCCGGCCGTTTTCGACGCAGCCCGGGTGATGGTCACGGAACGGCACCCAGGCGAGTGGAGATCTCGTTCGCGGCGGCGATCACCAGGGGCGCCAGCTCCGGCACCCGCTCACGCGGCAGGCGGTCCGCGGGCGCCGAGACGCTGACCGCGCTGGTACAGGCTCTGGAGTGGTCGAAGACGGGCGCCGCCACACACCGGATGCCTTCCTCGTGTTCGATGTCGTCGATCGCGTAGCCCCGCTGCCTGATCTCGCTCAGCGCGGCCCGCAGGTCCTCGGCCGTCGTGATCGTGCGAGGCGTGTGCCTGGGCATACCGCTCTCGATCACCAGGTCGACCGTCGCCGGGGCGGCGTGGGCCAGCATGGCCTTTCCGACGCTGGTGCAGTAGACGGGTGCGCTGTTTCCGATCCGGGAGAACATGCGGACCGAATGCGGGCTGTCCACCTTGTGGATGTACACGATGTTCGGAAAGTCGGCGACGACGAGGTGGACGGTCTCGCGGGTCTGTGCGGCGAGGTTCTGCATGACATCGTGCATGCTGCGCGGGAGGTCCAGGCCGGTCAGGTACACGTTGCCGAGCTGGGCGTTGCGCCGTCCCAGACGGTAGCGGCCCGAGGGAAGGTGCTCGACCAGACGGGCCTCCAGGAGCGGCTGGATGAGGCGGAACAGCGTGCTCTTGTTCAGGCCGAGCCGTTCGCAGAGCTCGGCGATCGAGTACCCGGTCCCGTCGGTCTCGTCTCCGAGCTGCAGCAGGATGGAGATCGCGCGGCGCAGCGAAGCCGAGTTGTTGCGAAGCCCCGGTGTGGGGCTCAGCTCCGAGCTCACTTTTGGTGCCCCTCTCTGCCTGGAGCGCGCTGGGCGCCCGTGTCAATGAATTGTCATTTCCGAGCACGAAATCGCTTTGAGCGAGCATGCGGATCCCGCCGGCCGTGCGGCTGTTGCGCAGGTCGGCACGGGCCACGCCCTATTCCGTCGGGCGGCTGGCTATCAGGGTGCTGTTCAACCCTCCTTTTGTCCAGACCGGTTCGGCCGCAATCGAATGTGTGCGGGTTTTCCGCCCGGGGCACCCGGCCGGCGCTTTCCCCTGCACCGGCCGTCCGCCGACCGCCGATGTAGCAGGTGGAACCGGCCGCGGGGGCGGACAGGTACACCCGCCCGTCGCTGACAGGTTCCGCTCATGAATTTCAGTGAGGGGGGGCTCGTGGGTACGGGCGACCGGTCGGCCGCGGCCGGTGTGGCCAGCGCCTTTCTTCCGCGTGCTCGGGTCTTGACAGCACTATGGCGCGTCGGTAAACATTCTGCAATGCATTGCGCTGAATTGCATTGCAAACATCCCAAAAAGTTGCAATGCAAACCTCGCGGGAAGTTGCATTGCAAATCCTTTCCCCCTTGCGGCCTGCCGGCTCCCTGAAGTCAGAGCAGGGAACGCCGGCCCACCCTCGAAGAGGTCCGAATGAAGAAGCAGAACGGCTTTTCCTTGCGGTCCGCCGCGGGCGCCGCGGCCTGTGCGATGGTCGCCGTCGCGGTGGGGTGCTCACCGCCCGGCAGCAGCACGTCCGCGACGGGCATCACCGTCGCCGAGACCTCGGCGCCCTCGACCCTCGACCCTCAGGGTTCGGCGCTCTACGCCGACCGGTTCGCCTGGCAGCTCTCCTACCAGTGCCTGATGACCACCACTCCCGGAGGGAAGATCGAGCCGGAACTCGCCACCGGCTACCAGCGCTCCGACGACGGGCTCACCTACACCTTCGACCTCAGACCGGGCGTCAGGTTCCAGAACGGTGAGACGCTGACGGCCGAGGACGTCGCCTTCACCTTCGACCGGTTGAAGAGCAGTCCGGACGGGATATCCGAGGAGCTGTTCCCCACCTTCGAGAAGGCCGAGGCGACCAGCGCCTCGACCGTCGTGTTCCACCTCAAGCGCCCCGACGCCGGCTTCCTCAACAACATGGCGAACCCGCTGGTCTGGGGCTGCGCGGTGATGAGCAAGAAGGCCGCCGCCTCCGAGAACCTGGCCACCCGCATGGTCGGCACGGGCCCGTGGGTGCAGGAGTCGTACCGCCCCAACAGCGAGTTGAAGCTCAAGCGGTTCGACGACTACTGGGGCCAGAAGACCAAGTCGGAGCGGCTCAGCGTCCTCTACGTGCCCGGCTCCGCTACGCAGGTCAGCGATCTGCAGGCCGGTGCGGTCGACCTGATCTTCACCGGCACGTCGAGCGCCAGGACGCTGTCCGGCTCCGACGGGCTCGAGGTCGGGACCGTCCCCACCGACTCCACGATCTTCCTTCAGATCAACAACCTCACCGCACCGTTCGACAACCTGAAGGTCCGCCAGGCCCTCGCCCTGGCGCTCGACCGCGACAGCCTCGCGGAGCACGCCTACAGCGGTGGCGGCGCCCGTGCCAGCCTCTACATCCCCGACGGCGAGTCCTGGGCGCCCAAGCCGGCCGAGGTGCCGTTCTCGACCCAGGACACCGCCAAGGCCAAGGCGCTCCTCGCGGAGGCCGGCTACCCCGACGGCTTCTCCACCTCGTTGATGTACATCAGCGGGTACGACCCCGGGACGAACGACCTGGCCGCGGCCCTCCAGGACCAGCTCGCCAAGGTCGGCATCAAGGTCAAGCTCGACCCGCTCGAACGCGGCGCCTGGGTCGACAGGCTCACCAAGGCGCAGTACCCGCTCAGTTGGAACGCGCAGTCGTACTACTCGAACCCCTACCAGTACGTGCAGCCGGCCGAGGGCCGTCAGGGGGCCGTCCCGGCCGAGTTGCAGAAGCTGCTCGACGACGCGCTGCGCGCCGGTGACCAGGCGGCCTACCAGGCGGCGCTGATCGCCGTCGAGAAGTGGGAGGCCGAGAACGTGTACCCCACCGTCACCCTGCTCGCGACGAACACCGTCGTCGCGTACCGCAAGGGACTGACCGGGGTGGAGCTGCCGCCGAGCCAGAGCCGCACGTTCCTGGCCCAGGTGAGCCGTGGCTAGCGCCCCGGAGACGGACCGCGCCCCGGCCGGCGCGGTCCGGGCACCGCGCGATCCGGAGCCGCTGCTCACCGTCGACGGGCTCACCGTGCGCTACGGGTCCGCGGAGCGGCCCGCCGTGGAGGACGTCTCCTTCAGCATCGCGCGCGGTGACCGGGTCGGGCTGGTCGGGGAGTCCGGGTCGGGCAAGTCGACACTGGCGGCGGCCGTACTGCGGCTGCTTCCGCCCTCGGCCTCGGTCAGTGGTCACATCGGTCTGGCCGGCCGGGACCTGACGACCCTGGGGCCGTCGGAGCTGAGGGCCCTGCGCAGCACCCGGATGGCCCGCGTTCCGCAGGACCCGCTCGGGAACCTCAACCCCGTTCTCACGATCGGGCGCCAGCTCTCGGACGTACTCTCCGCGCACCGGCCGCTCGACCGCCGCGAGCGCACGGCGACCGTCGAGGAGGCGCTGCGCCGGGTCGGCATCGGCGACGCCGCGGTCAAACGGCGCAGTTACCCGCACGAGCTGTCGGGAGGGATGCGGCAGCGCGTCATGATCGCCATGGCGCTGCTGAACCACCCCGATCTGCTGATCGCCGACGAGCCCACCACGGCGCTGGACGTCACCGTCCAGTCACAGGTCGTCGAGCTGTTGCGCGAACGGGTCGCCGACGCGGGGATGACGCTGCTGCTGATCTCGCACGACGTGGGCGTGGTCTCCGAGCTCTGCACGACCGTGCTGGTGATGTACCGCGGGCGGATCGTCGAGAACGGGGCGGCATCCGACGTCCTGACCCGCCCCACGCACCCCTACACCCGGTCGCTGCTCGCCGCAGCCCACGGCCGGCTCCTCGACGACGTGGACGGCCGCAAGGAGGAGGTGGCATGACCGGCGAGCAGACGCCGTCCGGGATCTCCGAGGAGCGCCGGCCCCTGGTGCTCGACGTCCGGGACTCGGTCAAGCACTTCCGCATGAGACGGACGAGCCTGACGGGCAAGCGGCCGCAGGTGCACGCCGTGGACGGCATCAGCGTCCGGCTCCGCGCGGGCCGTACCCTCGGCCTGGTCGGGGAGTCGGGATGCGGCAAGTCGACGCTGGGCCGGCTGATCACCGGGCTCGATGCCCCGACGTCCGGCTCGGTGCTGGTCGGCGCGGACCAGCACGACGTCACGGCGGGTGCGGGCGGGAAGGTGCAGGCCGTCTTCCAGGACCCGGCGAGCGCCCTGGACCCCCGTATGACGGTGCGCGCCGCCATCGCCGAGGCGCTGGGCGGCGTTGCGAGGCCCGAGCGGGAGAGGCGCGTCGACGAAGCCCTCGCGGCCGTCGGTCTGCCGCCCGAGCTCGGAGCCCGCTATCCGCACCAGCTGTCGGGCGGTCAGCAGCAGCGCGTCTGCATCGCCCGTGCCCTGGTCGCCGGGCCGGACCTCATCCTGCTCGACGAGGCGGTGAGCTCGCTGGACGCCTCGCTCCAGGCCCAGGTGCTGGACCTGCTGGAACGGCTGCAGCACGAGACCGGGACCGCGTACGTGTTCATCTCGCACGACCTGCGGGCGGTACGCCGGATCAGCCACGCGATGGCGGTCATGTACCTGGGACAGATCGTCGAGGAGGCACCGGCCGAGGCCTTCGACCGGGGGCTGCTGCACCCGTACGCGGTCGCGCTCCGTTCCACCGAGCCCGGCATCTTCCAGGGCGGGTCGCGCATCGAACGGGTCGTGCTGCGCGGGGAGCCGCCGAGCGCGGTCGACCCGCCGGCCGGCTGCCGGTTCGCGCCCCGCTGCCCGATCGCCGACGACCACTGCCGCCGCGTCGCGCCCGAACTCGTGGACGTGACAACAGATCACCGCGTGCGCTGCCACAAGCCGGGCGGGCTCACGCTGACAACGGCCGCCACCACGACCGTCGCGGACCTGGGAGGAGAGTCTTGATCCTCTACCTGGCCAAGAAGCTGACCAGTGCCGTCGGCGTCCTGCTGGCCCTCTCCGCGCTGGTGTTCTTCGCCGGTCGCGGGCTGGTACCGGGCAACGCCGCGGCGGTGATCGCCGGCGCCAAGGCCTCACCCGAGACGCTTGCCGCCATCGAGCACAAGCTGGGACTGGACCAGCCGCTCTACCGCCAGTACCTCGACTGGCTGACGGGCGCCCTGCACGGCGACTTCGGGGTGTCGCCCCTCTCCGGGCAGGACAACCTCCAGGTGATCGCCCAACAGGCGCCGGTCTCCTTCGAACTGGCGCTCATGGGGCTGCTCATCGCGGTGGCGATCGGACTTCCGGTCGGCGTGATCGCGGCGACCCGCTCCGGCAAGGGCCTCGACTGGGGTATCCGCATTCCGCTGCTCGTGGTCTTCGCCTTCCCCGGGTTCGTGTCGGGCTCGGTCGCGCTGTACCTGTCGGCGCACTTCCTGACCAACCTGTACTCGGCGAGCTACATCCCGTTCTCCGACAACGGCATCGGCAACCTCCAGACCATGCTGATGCCGGCGCTGGCGGTCGGGATTCCCACCGCACCGCTCGTGGCCCAGATGACCCGGTCGTCGATGATCGAGATCCTCGCCCAGCCCCACATCACCACGGCGCGGACGAACGGCATCGCGGAGTGGCGGATCAGGTACGTCTACGCCCTGCGCACCGCGCTGCCGCCGGTGCTGACCCTGATCGGGTTCATCTTCGGCTTCCTCGTCGGCGGCCTGTTCATCGTCGAGGAGATCTTCAGCCTGCCCGGACTCGGGCGCGGCGTACTCGCCTCGATCTCGAACCGGGACTTCTCCCAGCTCACCGGCCAGGCTCTCGTCATCGCCGCCGCGTTCATCCTCGGCAACCTGCTCGTAGACATCGCGCTGCCGTTCGTCGACCGGCGCATCATCAACCGATAGGACACGGGAGCCAGCGTGACCAACACCGTCGCCCGCCCATCCCCTCCGACCTCCCCGCCTCCTCCCGCCCCGCTGTCCCCCGGGCCGAAGCGCGCCCGCCGCCGGCCGGTGCGCGGGCTCGTCGCCAACACCGCCGTCCTCCTCATCGTCGGGTACGTCCTGCTGGCGGTGTTCGGCTCCTTCCTGGCGCCGTACGGCCCGAACGAGGTCGGCGCCGGCCCGCGGCTGTCCGCCCCCTCGGCCGAACACTGGCTGGGGACGGACGCGCTCGGACGTGACCAGCTCTCCCGCGTGATCGCCGCCACCCGGCCGGCCCTGCTGTCGGCGACGTACGCGGTGCTGTTCGCCCTGGTGATCGGAACGTCGATCGGCATCGCGGCCGGGTTCCTGGGCCGGCTGTGGGACGGAATCCTCTCCCGGCTCGTCGACCTGCTGTTCGCCGTCCCCGAGTACCTGCTGGCGATCCTCGTGATCGCGGTGATGGGCAGCGGCCTGCTCAACGCCTCGCTGGCCATCGGCATCGTGAGCATTCCGCGGTTCGCGCGCATCGCCCGGGGCTCCACGCTGGAGATCGCGCGGCGCAGCTTCGTCGACGCGGCGCGGCTCTGCGGGCGGGGCAGGTCGTGGATCATGTTCCGGCACATCCTGCCCAACATCGCCTCGCCGCTCGTGATCATGACGGCGATCAACCTGTCGACCGCCGAGGGGGCGTACGCCGCGCTGAGCTTCCTCGGGTTCGGTGTCCGCCCGCCCGACGCGGACTACGGCAGCATGATCTCCTCGTCCCAGCAGTACCTGCTCACCGATCCCTGGGTGGTCGCGTTCCCCGCGATCGCGTTCGTCCTGCTGGTCCTCGCGTTCAACCTGCTCGGCGACATCCTGCGTGACCGGCTGGACCCGCACACCCGCACCGCGGCCGGCGCCTGACCTCGGCTCGCCTCCGCTGTCCCGTCCCCTCCCTTCCCTCCCTTCCCTCGCCTCCCCTCGCCTCGCAGGAGGAACATCACCGTGTCCGACCTCACCGGCCTGCTCGACAGCCAGGTCCCCGAAATCCTCGCGCGCCACGGCGTTCCGGGCGTCGCCGTGGGCGTCCTGGCCGACGGCGGGACGACACTGCTCGGCTACGGTGTCACCAACGTGGCCCACAGCCTCCCGGTCGACCCCGACACGATCTTCCAGGTCGGCTCGATCTCCAAGACGCTGCTCGGGTTCGTCGTCGGCCGTCTGGTCGACCGGGGCCGCGTGGAACTGGACGCTCCCGTGGCTCCGCTCTTCCCGGCCGGAACCGGCATCGACGAGCGCATCACCCTGCGGCACGTGATCACGCACACCTCGGGCATCGACGCCCAGAACATGATCGCCGACGCCCCGCGGCTGCTCGCCGACCACGCGGACGACTCCATCCAGGCGTCGCTGGCCCATTTCGTCCGCCGTCCTCTGCTCTTCCCCCCGGGCACGGACTACTCCTACAGCGGCCCGGGCATCATGCTGGCCGCGGCGGTGGTGGAGCGCGTCACCGGCCGGCACTACGCGGACGTCCTCCAGGACGAGGTTCTCGACCCGGCCGGCATGGCGGGGACCTTCACGACCGCCGACCAGGTCGTGACCCGGCGGGTCGCCGCGCCGCACGGCCGCGACCCCGAGGGCCGGGCGACGCTGCTCACCGACCAGGGGTGGCAGCGGCACTGGCAGCTCCCGGGCTGGGACGTGCCGGGCGGCGGCGTGCTCAGCTCGGTGCGCGACCTCATCCGCTACGCGGCGTACGTCACCTCGCCGGAGGCACCCGGCGGCCTCTTCCGTCCGCAGGGGCACCGGGGCAGCCCGGGGCGCGATGTCGGGCTCGCCTGGATGCTGGAAGAGCGTGCGGGCAGCCCGGTGATGGCACACGACGGGCTGACCATCGGTTACGCGGCGCGCCTGGTGCTCATGCCGTCGCGGGGCCTCTGCTACACCGTCCTGACCAACTCGATCGAGGGAGCCACCGTGGCCGAGGAGATCGAGCGGCTGATCCTCACCGCGGTGCTCGGCGAGCAGCCCTCGCGCGAGTTGCGTCCGATCGGTGACGAACTGGCCGATGCCCTGCTGGGCACCTATGACTGCGGGTTCTACGGCACCGTCACGCTGGTCCGGGGCGCGGCCGAGGGCGAGATGGGCGTCATCGCGGACCAGGCCCCGGTGGATCCGGACCAGTACCTTGTCGAGCTCGCCTCCCCGGGCCGGCTCGTCCTGGCCCCGCCGGACACCCTCGTCGCCCTGGCCGAGGACGGCAGCCCGCTGGGTGACGCGCTCTCCTTCGTCCGGGAGCCCGACGGCACCGTGTCGGCGCTGAGGTACCACGAGCGGATCGCCCACCGGGTGTCCTGACGGTCCGTCCGGTCGGTCCGGTCCCGCCGGTCGGCCCGCTCCGACTCGCACCGGCTCGGGGCGGCCGCACCGCGGGGGCAGGGCGTGGCAGGGGTGCCCAGCGCAGGCCGGGCCGGTCCGTCGGAAAGCGCCGCGCCTGCCCACCGGACGGGCTGCCGATTCACCGCACCCGGTGGCGGACGGTCACCCCGGCCCGGCCCGGCACCGCCCCCGGCTCCGGGGCGCCTTCCACGGGTCTCGCCGGGAGTGACCGCCCGGACGGCCCGCTCGGGCGTCAGCCGAGGGCTTCGGAGAGCCGGACGAAGCGCCGGCCCGAGGCCAGCAGCGCCGGGACGGCGGCGGCGATGCCGGGGGCGGTGCCGCCGCCCGGGTGGTTCATATGGGCGATCACGATGGCACCGGGCGGAGCGGTTGTGACCTCCCGACGGACCTCGCTCGCGCCGAGGGTCGCGCCGCCGTCGCCGTTGACGGTGAAGCCCGCGACGCGTTCGCCCAGGTCGGCGACGATGCGGGTGGCGATGTCGTCGTAGTGGGCGGTGCCGGACCGGAAGAAGCCCGGCGGGTGACCGAGCAGCCCGGTCAACTTCTCGGCGTTGTCCGCCACCTCGTCGTAGACCTCGCCCACGTCGCGGGTGCCCGCGATCCCGTACGCGGAGCGGCCGCGGACCGACAGCGGGCGGTGGACGGAGCCGTGGTTGCCGATCTCGAACAGCGGGTCGGCGGCCAGCCGGTCGAACTCCGCCGGGTTGGCGTCGATCCAGCGGGCGTTGAGGAAGAGCGTCGCGGGGACGTCGTGGGCCCGCAGGAAGTCGATCAGGTCGGCGTCGTAACCGTTCCCGCCGGGGCCGCCGCAGGCGTCGAAGGTGAGGGCCGTCGTGCGCTCGCCGCCCGGCAGCCCGGTGATCACCCTGGACACCTCCAGCCCCCACTCCTCCGGCGCCACGCCGCCGTACCGGGCCACCACCTCGGCCCGGCCCGGCCTCGGCCCGGCGGCGGTGGGCGCCGGGGTCTCCGCGGGCGCCGGCGAGGCGGCGGATATCGCGGGGGGTGTCGTAGCGGGGGCGGGTGCCGTCGTGGCGGACGCCGGGCCGGGCGGCACGGCCGTCGCCGCTCCCCGGTCGCCGTTCTCCCGGGCCTTCTGGCACCCCGCCAGCACACTCCCGGCCGCCACCACCAGTAGCGCCCGCCGACTCAGCGACACACCCGCCTCCATGAATATCGGACCATACGACCACCGATATCCATGAACCGACCGATCGTCGCCCGCCGCAACCCCGCCCGGGCGGCCTCCGTGATCGCACCGTCCCCCGGCCGCCTGCGCGTGGTTGTTCCCGTCCGTACCGGGAGCGCCGCCCTCCGCCGGCCCCCCCTCACCGGCACTTCCCGTCCCTCCGAGACCGGCGGGAGGGGTCCGGCGCCGTACTGGTCACCGCCCTCGCCGCATAGCACCGGCACGCGCAAAGGCTCCGCCACCCCTCCACAGCCGACCGGCCGCGCCCGCACCGCCTGGCCGCAGCCGGGCCCGACCGGAAAGTCTCATTCGGTCGCGGCCTTCGCGACCAGTTCACCGATCTGATTGACCGCGGCGGAAGGGCCGGGGAAGAACCGGTTCTTGGTCAGCGCGAAGGAAATGCCGGTCGCGGTGTCGGCATACGCCGCGCTGCCTCCCATGCCGGGCATGCCGAAAGCGCTCAGCGTCTCCTGCGGGTCGGCCCCGGGCCGGCCGAGGTTGTAGCCCAGCGCGCGCGGCACCGGGAAACCGACCATCTGGTCGACATCGGCCGTGGCCAGGGCCGTGACCGCACGCAGCCGCCCGTCCGAGACCAGCCGGACACCGTCCACCTCACCGAGCAGCGCGGCGTACATCCTGGCCGCCGCGCGGGCGGACATCGTGCCACCCGAGGGAATGTCCGAGGTGAGCACCACGGGGTTGTTGCCGTACTCGGCGCTGGGGGTCACGGCGGGCGGCGTGGCCTTGAGCAGCGGCATGTCGGCGGGCACCGCTGCCATCATCGCGGCGGTACCGGGCGCCTCGTCGAGTCGGGCGAGCCGGCCGAGCCCGGACTCCGGGACGCCGAAGAACAGCTCGTCGGAGATGCCCAGCGGAGCCGCCACCTCCTGCCCGAGTACCTGCGAGATCGGCTTGCCGGTGGCCCGGCGCACGATTTCGCCCATCACGAAACCCCAGGTCATCGCGTGGTAGCCGGTCTTGGTCCCGGGCTCCCACCAGGGCTCGGAACCGGCGATCAGGGCACACATCCTGTCCCAATCGGCCAGGTCCTGCACCGTGAGGTCGGACGGCACTGCCGGGACGCCGATGGAGTGGGTCAGCGCGTGGCGGATGGTCGCCCTGTTCTTGCCGTGGGCACCGAACTCGGGCCAGAGCTCCACGATCGGCGTGTCATAGTCGAGGGCGCCGCGGTCCGCGAGGACGTGCACCACCGTCGCAGTCACTCCCTTGCCGGTGGAGGCGCTGTAGAACGGGGTGTCCGGGGTGACCGAACGGCCGCTGTCCGGATCGGCGACACCCGCCACCGCGTCCACCACCAGCTCACCGTGCCGGTACACCGCGACCTGGATACCCAGCTCGGCGCCCGACTCCACCAGTTGGTCAATGGCCTGTTGCACAAGCTTCTGCATGATGGTCCCTCTCGATCCCTGACTGCGGCGCTTGTGGGCACCGTTCACCCGAGAGTCGGTACCAACGGTGAGATCTCGACATCTGCACAGCACTACTCGGCGCCGCCCGGCCACCAGGCCGGCCCGGGATTCGAGGTAGCGGTGCTCGGCGATGCCCTCCGGGCGGAGCAGGAGGTCGGCGAGCCCGACTTCCTGCTCCACGACCTTCATCCACCTCCGGACGATCACCACGTACCCGTATCCGGGTGAGGCGTAGACGTCCTGGTGAACCTGGACGAACGAGACCCTCTTGTCGTGGTTGTCCCCGGCCCGGATGCGCTCCAGGGGCATTGATCAAGCGTCGGCGCGGCCCCGGGTGAGCAGGCAGGTCGTACTGCCGTCGTCCTCCTTGATGTCACGGACGTGCCGGAAGCCGATCTTGCCCAGCAGTGTCAGCGAGGCGAGGTTCGACTCGGCAACCGTCGCGTGCACCTCGGCCAGTCCCAGGGTGGTGAAGCCGTAGTCGACGATCGCGTCCGCCAGTTCGGTGCCCAGACCGCAGCCCCACGCCTCCGCGGCCAGCGCATAGATGATCTCGAAGCCCTCGACTTCCGCGGCGGGCTTGATCTCGGCGTGACCCACGAAACGACCGTTGTGCCGGACGGCCCAGACGTCGAACCGGTTCAAGGCGTACACCTTCGTGAAGATGCGACCGAACAGGGCCCGGTCCTCGGCCTCGGACTGCGTACCGTCGCCCATCCACCGGGACACCCTCGTGTCCTGGAACAGCGTCACGAAGTCTTCTTCGTCCGCGGGGATGTACGGCCCGAGCAGCAGGCGCTCGGTACGCGGAGTCGGGGTCATGCCGGGCGACGGTAATCGCACCCCATTCGCCCGGCAACCGCTTTTCTGCAGTTCAGAGCACCACCGGCCGGGACGCTCCACCAGCAGGAACTACGGACCGGCCCCGGGGCTCCTTCACCGGCCCGACCGGCGCAGGCCGGGCGTGGCTCACCCGGGGTTCACCGGGCCGGGTAGGAGGCGGGCGTACCGGCCGGGAGCCCGCCCGCCGCCGGTGTCCGCCCGAGCCCGGAGGCCCTCCGATGTCCGACCGCGACCACGACTCCAGCACCGGCCGGCCCGCCCTCGACCGCCGGCGCCTGCTCCGGAGCGGCCTGGCCACCGGCGCCGTCACCGCCCTCGGGACGGCCGCCGCCACCTCCGCCGAGGCCGCCGGCTCCCCCGCCCCCGACCGCGTCCTCACCCTCACCGGCCATCTGCCCACCGGCGCACCCGACTTCGTCCACCTCCCCTTCGACGTCCCCTCCGGCGTACGGGAGATCGCCGTCTCCTACGGCTACGACAAGCCCTCCGTCCCCGCCGGCACCCCCGGCAACTCCTGCGACATCGGCCTCTTCGACGAACGCGGCACCGACCTCGGCGGGAACGGCTTCCGCGGCTGGTCGGGCGGCTTCCGGACGGAGTTCACGATCGCCCGGGACCGGGCGACGCCCGGCTATCTGCCGGGGCCGATCCGCCCCGGCACCTGGCACGTCGTCCTCGGCCCGTACCAGGTGGCGCCGCAGGGGCTCGACTACCGCGTCCAGGTGACCCTCCGATTCGGCGCTCCCGGGCCGGAGTTCACCCCGTCCTACCCGCCGGAGCGGGCCCGGGGCCGGGGGCGTTCCTGGTACCGGGGCGACTGCCACCTCCACACCGTGCACTCCGACGGCCGCCGGCTGCCCGCCGAGGTGGCGGCGGAGGCACGGGCGGCCGGGCTGGACTTCATCGTCTCGACCGACCACAACACCACGTCCTCGCACGGGATCTGGGGGCCGCTGGCCGGTCCCGACCTGCTGATCGTGCTGGGCGAGGAGGTGACCACCCGCAACGGCCACTGGCTGGCGCTGGGCCTCCGGCCGGGCCGGTTCGTCGACTGGCGGTACCGCTCGCGCGACGAGGCGTTCCCCCGCTTCGCCCGCCAGGTCCGCCGCCAGGGCGGCCTGGTGGTGCCCGCCCACCCGTTCTGCCCGTATGTCGCCTGCCAGTGGAAGTTCGGCTATCAGGACGCCGACGCGGTGGAGGTCTGGAACGGCCCCTGGACGTACGACGACGAGTCGGCGGTGGACGGCTGGGACGCCCGGCTCGCCGTCGCGCTGCGGGAGGGGCGCTCCTGGCTGCCGGCCGTCGGCAACAGCGACGCGCACAGCGCCCCGCAGGTGATCGGCTCGCCGCACACCGTGGTCCGGGCCGACGACCTCACCCGGGACGCGGTTCTGGACGGGCTGCGGGCCGGGCGCAGCTGGCTGGCCGAATCGGCCGCCGTCCAGCTGGAGTTCACCGCCACCGGGCACGGCCGCCAGGCGGGGATCGGCGAGCGGCTGACCGTCCCGCCGGACGCGCCCGTGGACGTGCGGCTGGCGGTGTCGGGGGTGCCGGGCGGGACGGTCCGGCTGCTGACCGACGAGGGCCAGCTGCACCAGGAGTCACTGCCCGCCGACGGTTCGGGCACGGTGGTCTGGCGGACGACGGCCTCGCTCGCCGCGTACGTCCGGGCCGAGGTCAGGCACCCGAGGGCGGACGGGACACCCGGCAAGGGCAACGCGATGGGCCCGGACCTCCCCTGGGGTCCGATGGCGGCGCTCACCAACCCGATCGTGCTGGGGTCCGAGGAGCGGTTGGAGAGGACTCGGGGTACCGCCGTGGACTAGGTTGATCCCGAAAGCATTCAATCGTAGGAACGAGGCGGCCGACGGTCCGCACCGGGTCCGACCGACCCGCGCGTTCCGGCCACCCGGCCTCCGCGCACCCGTTCCGCCCCCGGCCCGCGAAGGGATCAGCAGCTGTGAACCGTACGACCGTAGGTGGGCCGGAGATCGGCGGCGGCCGGGGCGCCGGCGGCGTCGTCGTCCTCTCCGACCCGGCCGGGGCCGAGGCCGGGAACAGCGCGGTCGCACCCCTGCTGGCGGACGCGCTGCACCCGAGCGTGCATCTGCGCGCCGAGGACTTCCGGCGGGCGGTCCGTCAGGGCTTCGTCCCACCGCACCTGCCGGAGGCCCGGCGCCAGAACGAGACCGTGCTGGCCGCCACCGCCCAGGCCGCCTTCGCGTACGCCACGGCCGGCTACCAGGTGGTGGTCGAGTGCGCGGTCGAGCCGGCCGCCCTCGGCGCCTTCCGCCGGGAGAGCCGTGCCACCGGCGCGGCGCTGCACTACGTCGCGCTCCGCCCGGCCGGCACCGGACCGCTGGACCGGCACGCCGTGGACACCACCGCGATGGACGAGGAGACGGCCACCAAGTCCGTCCTCGACGGGCTGCCCGGGGGCGCGTACCTCCTCGGCTGGTGAGCCCGGCAGGCGGCCCCGGTCCCTGCTCGGGACCGGGGCCGCCTGCCGTGACCAGCGGTCAGCCGGCCGCCGACTCTTCCGGGTCGCGCCGGCGGGTGCCGATCAGACCGAAGGTGCCGCCGAGCAGCAGCAGGGCGCCCGAGACGGTGAGCAGGGTGTTGGTGGCGTCGTTGGCCCCGGTGGAGGCGAGCGAGCCGCCGGTCGGCGCCGGGCCGGGGGCGACGACCTCGGTGGGCGACGGCCCGCCGGTGGGCTGCTCGTCCGGCGCGGCGCCGCCGGACGCGGTGGCGGTCCCGGACGTCGGGGCGCCCGGCGCCGTGGAGCTCCGGCCGGGGGTCGGCACGGCCGTGCCGGACGCCGTGGGCGAGGCCGTACCGGAGGCCGTGCCGGACGCGGAGCCCGACGGGTGCCCGGTCGGGCTCGCGCAGTCCGTCCGGCCGGACGTACCGGTGGGCGACGGGACGCGGCTGGACGCCGAGGGGGACGGGCTCCCGGTCTCCCGCACGGGGTCGGGCTCCAGCGTGCCCCGGCCGCCGGTCTCGTCGGCCGGGCGGGCGGTGCTCACCGTCGGGATCGGGATCTTGGAGCGGTTCGTGCCGGTGGGCGCGGGGCTGGTGGCGGACGGGCTGGGGCAGGAGGTGCCGCCGTCCCCCGGCCGGGAGTCGGTGTGGTAGCCGGCCACGATCCGGGTGAAGTCGTACACGGCCTGCTGGACGCCGCTGCACGTCGCCGGGTCGTACGCGCCCCCCGCGCAGGGGCGGTCGCGGTTGACCGCCCAGTAGCCGAAGCGGGCGAGGTGGTGGGTGGCGGCGAAGTCCCGGATGGTGCGGAAGTCGGCGGGGCTCAGCTGCTCCCCCTTCTGGTCGGTGCGGCCGTTCATCGACGAGAGGCCGGTGTGCCGCCAGGCCTTGTCGGCGTCCCAGCCGTAGGCGGCGGCGACGGCCTGCTGGAGGCCGGTGACGGCGGTGGCGGTGGCCGCCGCCATGGTGCCGTCGTGACCGGCGAAGTCGAACGGCATGGCCGTCCAGCCGTCCACCTCCAGGCCCGCCTTGGCGGCCAGCGCGATCAGGTCGGCGCCGTCCTTGTCGGGGCCGGTCGGGTCGACCGCGAAGGAGAGGAAGACCCGCAGGCCGGTGTTCTTGGCCTTGAGCGTCTTCAGCGCGTCGACGACCCGCTTGCGGACCTCGGGGGTGCTGAGCTCGGTGGACTCGATGTCGATGTCCACGGCCTTCAGGCCGTAGGCGTCGACCACCTTCTGGTAGGCGGCGGCGAGTTCGGCGGCGGTGGTGCACCGCTCGCCGAGCTTGGCACCGTCCCAGCCGCCGAAGGAGGCCAGGACGTCCCCGCCCGCGGCCCGGATCTGCTTGATCTTCGCCTCGTCGGTGCCGCCGGTGAGCGCGCGGGAGCCGTCCCACTTCGGGTCGCACGCTCCGCCGGAGAGCACGTAGGAGAGGGCGAACTGCCGCAGACCGGTGGCCTTCATGACGGCGACCGGGTCCGGGGCGTCGCCCCAGCCGAGGTAGACGGAGGCGGCGTTGAGGCCGAGCGGGTCGGCGGTCGCGGCGGGGGCGTCGTTCTGCGCGAGGATGAGCACGCCGCCGGCGGCGATCGCCGTGGCGGCCACCGTGATCCGTCGGCGGCGGCTGAGCCGGTGTTTGGGCATCGGGACTCTCCTGGGCTGATGGCGGGAACGGACGGGCCGACCCGGTGTGGGGCGCACGACACGCGGAGCGCCCCGGCGGCGCCCCACAAGGGCACCGCCGGGGCGCCGGGGGGCCCGGATCCCGCCGGGGCGCGGAAGCCGGGAGTTCCTGGGCCAAGGGCCTGGTCCGAGCGGCGGCCTTCAGCTGTAGCTACGGACGGACGGGCCTGCCCGGTTCACCGGACCGCGAGAGACAGTCCGTCAGCCGCCTTGCCCGGAGCGCGAGTTGTCGGCTCCGGGCGGGGGAACCGGCGCCCGCACGGGGGTGACGGGCGCCGGCGGCGGTACCGCCACCCCGTTCTACGGCCGGGGACCGCCGCGCGGTTCAGACCGGTGGACGCGAGCGGCACGGGGCGGTCCGGAGAGTTCTCGCCGGGTCAGCCGGCGGACGCCATGCCGCGGGCTTCGAGGATCGGTCGCAGCGCGCGGACGGCGTAGAAGCTGCGGGACTTGACGGTGCCGACGGGCACGCCGAGGACGGCGGCGGCCTCGGCCATCGAGCGGCCGTTCATGTGGAGTTCGACGAGGACGTCGCGGTGGTGGGGCTGGAGTTCGGCGAGCGCGACCGCGATGTCCCGGGCGGCGAGCACCTCGTCGTACGGGTCGTGGGTGCCGGCGTGCTCCTCGGGGGCGTCGTCGGCGACCTCCTGGGCGCGGGCGGCCTGCATCCGGAAGTGGTCGATGGCGATCCGGCGGGCCACGGTGAACAGCCAGGGGCGGCTGTGCTCGGCCCCCCGGTGGATGGCGGCCGGGTTCTGCCAGGCGCGCAGCAGGGTCTCCTGGACGATGTCCTCGGCCTTGCCCCGGTCCCCGCTGGTGACGCGGAGCATCGCCCGCAGCAGGTAGCCCCCGTGCAGGCGGTACAGCTCCGCCAAGGTGTGGTGGTCCAGGGTGGCGCGCTCCGGCCGGTCGGGCCTGGCGGTGTCCTTGGCGTGAGCGGTAGCGTCGATGGCCACGGCTGTTGAGCCCCTCGCAGCAGTTCGTCGGTACGGCGGGCGGGTGGTTCGCATGGGCCCACCCCCTTGCCCGGTAGACGTTTCCAGCCACCGCCAACACCGGACCAACGCTTCGCCAACGAAGATCAGGGCGCGGCGTTGGCGGGCCGGGGGCGCGGCGTTGGACCGGACGAAGGACCGGCGGCGGTCCGGTCCGCCCAGCGGGTTCCACACCCGCCCGCCGGGGTCACCCCGGGCACCGGCCGCGCCGGCGGCCCAGCCCCACGGCCACCGCGCCCAGGCCGACCAGCACCGCCGTCCCCAGGGCGGCCGCGGCGAGCGCCGAGGCCCGTTCGACGGAGGTCGGGTCCGCGGGCGGGGGCACCGTGACCGGATCGGCCGAAACCGGCGATTGGCCCCCACCGCCGCCGGGCAGGGCGGTGACGGCGGCCACCACGTCCAGGGTGCCCCAGCCGAGGGCCGGGTCCGGCAGGGCCGAACCGGGCTGGTAAGCCGTGGACTCCAGCCGTTGGACGAGCTGGTCGACCGTCAGGTCCGGGGTGCGGGAGAGCAGCAGCGCCGCCGCGCCGGCGACGAGGGCGGCGGCATAGCTGGGCCCGGAGCCGGTGGCGTAGCCGCCGCCCAGCCCGAAGCCGCCGACGGCGCCGCCGGGCGCGGCCAGGTCCACCCGCCCGCCACGGGTGGCGGTCACCCCCGGGCCGGTGGCCGCCCCGGAGGCCACGGCGCCGTCCGCGCCGACGCCGGTCACCGCGAGCACGCCGGGGTAGCCGGCCGGGTACACCGCGCCGTTGGTGCTCTGGCCGTCGGGCCCGGCGGGGGCGACCAGCAGCAGGCCCTTGGTGGCCGCGTAGGCGACGGCCTCGGCCAGTGCCGGGTTCGGGGCCGCCACGGGCACCCCGACCACGGCCACCCGGGCGCCGCCGTCGGCCGCCGCCCGGATGCCCTGGGCGAGCAGTTCGGGGGTGGTGCTCCCGGCGTCGTCGGTGACGGCCACGGCCAGCACCCTCGCCTCGGGGGCCAGGCCGGACGGGCCACCGTCGGGCGTACGCCGGCCGGCGATCAGTCCGGCCAGGAAGGTGCCGTGGCCCACGCAGTCGCGGCCCGCGTCGCCCTGGCCGTGCAGCCGGGGCCCGAGCCGGAGCCGGTCGGCCAGCATGCCGGAGCCGTTGTCCACGCCGGAGGCGATCACGGCGACGGTCACCCCGGCGCCCCGGCCGAACGGCCAGACGGCCTCGGGCCGCAGGTAGACCTGGGCCCAGGGAGTCCCCTGGGCGGCCCGGGCGGAGGGCTTGCGGCAGCCGCTCTGCCGGAAGTCGGGGAGGGTCTGGGTGACCGCCGCCTGATCGTCCGGGGCCGGGGTCTCGGCCCGGGCGGGCGCCGGCGGGCCGAGCAGGGCCACCGCCGCCGACAGCGCCAGGGCCGAGGACACCGCCGTCGCCGGACCGCCTGCGCGGGCCGGGCGGGTCATCCGCCGCTGCCGGGCCACTGCGGGCCGCTGTCCGGGCGCTCCGCGCCGCCGGGCCCGCCGGTGACGCCGAGCCGGTCCACCGCGATGTCCTGCGGCAGGAGCAGGCTGAGCTCGGAGACGTCGGCGAAGTCGAGCCGGCCGAGCCGGCCGGCCTGGCGGGTGATCATGCCCTCCAGCGTCTGCCGGGCGAAGCGCCCGTTGCCGAAGGTGCGGTCCCGCGGGACGGCCGCGAACAGTTGCTCCAGCGCCGCCAGGGTCTCGGGCGCGCAGGTGTAGCCGGCCGAGTCGGCGTGCCGGCCGACGATGGTGACGAGTTCGGCGTCGCTGTAGTGGCCGAAGTCGACCTGCCGGGAGAAGCGGGAGGCCAGGCCCGGGTTGGAGGCGAGGAAGTGGCGCATCTCGTCGTCGTAGCCCGCGACGATCACCACCACCTCGTCGCGGTGGTCCTCCATCAGCTTCATCAGGGTGTCCACCGCCTCCTGGCCGAAGTCGCCACCACCGCCGTGCCGGGGCGTCAGGGTGTACGCCTCGTCGATGAACAGCACACCGCCGCGCGCCCGGTCGAAGGCCTCCTTGGTGAGCTGGGCGGTGTGGCCGACGTAGCGGCCGACCAGGTCGGAGCGGGCGGTCTCGATCAGCTGGCCGCCCGGCAGCACGCCCAGTTCGGCGAGCAGTTGCCCGTACAGCCGGGCGACGGTGGTCTTACCGGTGCCGGGCGGCCCGGCGAAGACCAGGTGGTGGCTGATGGTGGCGGTGGGCAGCCCGGCCTCCTCGCGGCGGCGGACCTGGCGGATCAGGTTGACCAGGTCCTCGACCTGCTCCTTGGCGGCGGGCAGGCCGACCATGGCGCGCAGTTCGGCGAGCAGTTCGGTGCCGTCCCGCTTGGCCTCGGGCGGGGCGGTGTCCTCGGCGGCGACGTCCTCGGGCAGCAGCAGCGCCAGGTCCTCGTCGGAGATCTCGGGCTGGGTCGCGAGCCTGGTCGCCTGGCGGTCGACCATCTCCTCGAACACCTTGCGGGCCGCCCGGCCGTTGCCGAAGTCCTCTCCCCTGGGCATCCGTTCGAAGAGCGTGGTGAGGGAGTCGTGGGCGCCGTCCGCCAGTTCGTAGCCGTGCCCGACGGCGGCCCGCTCGACGATGGTGACCAGCTCGTCCACCTCGTAGTTGGCGAACTCCACGGTGCGGCTGAAGCGGGAGGCCAGGCCCGGGTTGGAGGCCAGGAAGTCGGTCATCTCGCCGGAGTAGCCGGCCACGATCACCACGATGTCGTCGCGGTGGTCCTCCATCAGCTTGACCAGGGTGTCGATCGCCTCCCGGCCGAAGTCCGGGCCGCTGCCGCCCGAACCCGCCGAGAGGGTGTAGGCCTCGTCGAGGAAGAGTACCCCGCCGAGCGCCTCCTTGAACACCTCGGTGGTCTTGATCGCGGTGCCGCCGATGATCGAGGCGACCAGGTCGGCGCGGGCCACCTCGGTGAGGTGGCCGCTGCGCAGCACGCCCAGCTCGGCGAGGATGCTCCCGTAGAGGCGGGCGACGGTGGTCTTGCCGGTGCCGGGCGGCCCGGCGAAGACCAGGTGGCGGCTCATCGGCAGCGCGGGCATGCCGGCCAGTTCCCGGCGCCGGGCGAGCTTGTTGAGGTTGACCAGGGTGGCGACCTGCTCCTTGACGCCGGCCAGACCGACCAGCGACTCCAGCACCTCCAGCGGGCCGGCCGCGGCGGCCGACTGCGCGGGCGCGCTCTCGGCGGCGGGCTCCCCGGCGGGTCCGTGGCCGGGGCCGGGGGCGGCTCCGGCCGGCTGCGCCGCCCGGTGGGCGGGCGCCGAGCCGGCGGTGGCGGTGCCGTGCGCGTCCGGCAGGCCGTTCTCCTCGCTGACCAGCTCCTCCAGGGCGAGCCGCTCGCTCGGCTCGCTCTGGCGCAGGCCGGAGCCCCGGTTGCGGGAGAGCGTGCAGCCGGTCAGCCGGACCGCCTCGGTGGAGTCGGTCCGCACGCCGTCGCCGATGTTCTCCGCCGCCGTGAGCTGGGCCAGCACGGCCCGCGCCCCGGCCCCGATCCGGACGCCGTGGCGGCGGTTGCCGGTCACCCGGACCCTGGTGCAGGTCAGTTCGGCGCCGTCCTCGGCCGTGATGCCGTCCTCGGCCGATCCGGACACCTCGCAGTCGCGCAGCGTCGCCGTGCCGACCCGGCCGAGCAGCACACCGGACCCACCGGCGCCGCGCACCACGGTGGCGCCGACCCGGGTGTCCGCACCCTCGGCGAACCGGAGCCCGGCCCGGCCCGCGTCCAGCACCTCGCAGTTCTCCAACTGCCCGCGTCCGTCCCGGAGCACGGTCATGCCGTCGCCCTTCGCGCGGTGGACGGCGACCCGGCGCAGGCGCGGGTTGGCGCCGTCGGTGATCAGCACGCCGGTGCCGGCGACGTCCCGCACCTCCAGCCGGTCGAAGTCGGCGGAGCTGTCGCCGGTCAGTTCCACCCCGTCGGTGCCACAGTCCCGGACGACGGTGCGGGCCAGCGTCGGGCCGGACGACTCGCCCACCCAGATGCCGGTGCCCTGCGCGCCGTCCACCTCGCAGTCCTCGAAGGTGCCACGCGAGCGGGCCGTGACGTGGATGCCGTGGCCCGCCGTGCGGGAGGCGCGGCAGCGGCGCAGCAGCGGGTCGGTGCCGGCGGCGAGCGCGATGCCGTGGCCGGAAGTGGCGGTGACGGTGCAGTCCTCCAGGACGACCTGGGCGGAGGAGCTGATGTAGATGCCGATCGTGGTGTCGCGGACGGCGGTGCGCACCAACCGCGTGGTGCTGCGCTCCTCCAGGGCGATGCCGGGCTTGTCGGTGACCGAGATCTCGCAGCCCTCGAAGGTGCCCCGGGCGTCGCCGTTGGCGCAGATGCCGTTGCCGCGCGCATCGCGCAGCACGCAGTTGCGCAGCAGCGGGTTGGCGCGCTCGCCGATCACCACCGCGGAGCTGCCGAGGTGTTCGATCACGCAGTCCTCGATGATGCTGGTGCCGCTGGAGGTCTCGACGATGCCGGCGCCCGCCGGGTTGGTGACGCGGCATCCGCGCATCGCCAGGGTGCCGTCCCCGCGGGTGAGCAGGGCCGTCCAGGAGCTGCCGACCACTTCGCAGTCCTGGACGGCGGCCTGCCCGCGCGGCACGTCGATGGCGGGCATCTCCTCGTCCTGCCCTTGCAGGATCAGGCCGGTCAGCTGCACCGCCTCGGCGGTGACCTGGACCACGCAGCCGCGCCGGGCGGTGATCCGGACGCTGCCCCGGGCCTCCGCGGCGGTGATGGTGACCAGCTTGCTGATCACCAGGTTCTCCTCGTACCGGCCGGGGCGTACCGAGATCACCGCCCCGCTGCGGGCCGCCGTCAGGGCGTCGCCGATCGTGCGGTACGGGCCGTCCCGCTGCTCCGGGCACACCGTCAGCACGTGGCGCGACATGGCGTGGCCTTCCTTTCCGTTGCTCCAGTGGTGGTGGTCGGCGGCGTCCCGCCGGTGCCCCGGCCGCACGGCGGCCGGGGTGGCGGAGCGGTCAGCCGGTGCAGTCCGCGCGGACGGCGGAGGCCGCGAGGTGCGCCTTGTCGGCGCCGCCGCCGCCCCAGTCGATGCCCCTGGAGTGCAGCATCACGGCGATCCGGCCGCCGCTCACCGGGAAGGTGCCGCTCGCGGTGACCCAGCCGCCCCGGTTCGCGGTCTGGTCGACGCTGAACGAGCCGATCGTTCCGCTGTTGGGCGAGGAGCTGTTCTGGACGGTGTAGTAGGCGGGCTTGCCGCCGACGGCCTTGCGGTCGCTGTTGTTCGGGACGTAGACGGAGATCCGGCAGGTGCCGCTGGTGACCGGGGCCGTGGTGAAGGTCCACACCACCGAGTTGCCGTCGTCCTTGGTCGCCGAGCCGGACATCGGGAGTGCCGCGTACTTGCCGTTGCAGCCCGAACCGGAGTACCCGCCGGCCGAGTTGATCGTCCAGCCGGTGGTGCCCTGCTCCCACCAGCCGTACTGGGCGTAGCCGGCGGCGGAGTTGCCGCAGTTGACGGCGCTGAAGCTCGGCGCGGCCGGGGGCTTCGGCGGCGCCGGCTGGCCGGGCGCGGGCTGCTGGGGCGCGGGCTGGCCGGGGGCGGGCTGCTGCGGCGCCGGCTGCTGCGGGGCGGGCTGGCCGGGCGCGGGCTGCTGCGGGGCCGATCCGCCGGGTGTGCCACCGGTCGTCGGCGGCTTTGCGCCCTGGGCGGGCGGGTTGGCGGGCCGGGCGAGCGAGTTCAGGTTCGTGCCGGATGCCGCGCCGGGCGCCGTACCTGGCGTCGTGCCGGGAGTCGTGCCGGGCACCGTCGCGGTCCCGCCCTCCGTCCCCTGCGGCGCGGTGGTCCCGGGGGCCGGGTCCTGGGCCGGCGCCGGGTCGGTGGGCGCCTCGGCGCCCGGGGTACCGGGCGCGGTGGGATCGGCCGGATCGGTGGGTGACGCGGAGACCGTGGGGTCGCCGAGCTCGGGGCCCTCGGCCAGCGGCTGGTCCGCCTGGCTCAGCCCGGCGCCGTCCACTGTTTTGTCACCGTCCCGGCCGCTGCCGGCCATCAGGAACGGCAGGCCCATCAGCACCACGCCCGCGGTGGCGGCGGCCACGAACACCGGTCGCTTCAACCGTGCCCGGCGGCCCGGCTGTTCGGCCGGCTCTGGCCCGGCGGGCGCCTCGACCGGGCCGGGGCCGACGGCGTGCGGCGTCATCGGGGGCGCCGGGGGTGCGGGAGCCGGGCCCGGCGGGGCCATCGGCGGCACGGCGGCGACCCGCCCGTAGTGCGGCACGGTGGCCGGGGCGGCCACGGCTGCGGCCACCGGGGCAGCGGCCACCGGGGCGGCCGTCTCCCCGGCGGGCGGCGTCGCGCTCGCCACCGCGACCGGCCCCGCTCCGCCGCTCTCCTCCATCTCCCAGGCCACCGAGGGCAGCTGAATGCTCGCCGCCCCGCCCTGAGCCCCGTTTCCACTTGTGCTCGTGCCCACCGCAGCTCCTCGGCTCCGCATGCAGTCCTGTCGGCGGAACCGCCCGGCCGACAGGGCCACGGACGCTTCCACTCCGTAGTCACGGCCCGGCCGGGCCCGACGGTTCACCTGCCGTCGGCGGACCTCCGGGCCCGGCCGCGCCGGCCTACCCGTTCAGCGCCCTGAAGATGTCGTCGGCCAGCGAGGGACCGACGTCGTTCAGCAGGTTCGGTGCCACGTCCGGGCCCGGGTGCGTCGGCGCGGCACCCGGCGCCGGCGCCGGCACGGGAACCGGCTCCACCGGGGTCGCGGCCCAGGCCCTGAGGTCATCGAGCGTGACGGTGCCCCCGTCGGCGGTCCGCTCTTCGATGAATCCGATCACCCTCCGCAGCACCTCGGCCCGCAACGACGCCCGGGGCGGCCATTCGAGCAGCTCCCGCACCAGGCGGGCCGCGGCGGTCGAGGAGCCGCCGGCCAGCTCGACCAGCCGGTGGGTCGCGCGGATGTGCTTGAGACCGTCCTCGTTCGTGCTCGTGAACTTCCCGTCGTAGGCCGTCCTCCCGACCCGGAACGTCCCCAGGAGCTGGTCGATCTCGGGGTCCGTCAGCTCGCTCTGCTGCCTCGGCTTCCCGCCCTCCCGCTCCGCCCTCGGAGTCTCCAGGGCCAGGTGGATCTCACGCAGGGCCGTCGGACTCTCGACGAAACGCAGCTCACCTCGCCGCTGCTCGCCGGTGAAGGTGGCGTAGGTGTCGTCCGGCACGTCCCGCTTGACCGTTTCCGCCAGCGGAATGTCGACCGTGAACGGGACGACCCCCTTCTCGGTGACCTTTTCGCGGTTTCCGTCGAAGAACGTCACCTCGATCTCGGCGGCCCCGGCGTAGCGGGCCATCGGGGTCGGGAACTTGCCGTTCGAGATCACCTGGCCCGCGTCGCCCAGCATGCCGCCGTCGCGCCACACCCGCTGGGCTCCGCCGGTGAGACCCGGGGTGTTGGTGATGTCGCCGGGGACCTTGAGGCCGACCTGGCCCTGGAGGCCCGCCTGCTTCGCGGACAGCTCGGTCAGTACGGAGCCGAAGGAGGTCCCGTTCGACGGGCTCAGCTCGACGGCGCTGTCGTTCTCCCGGTGTCGGAGCTCGACGAGCTTCACCCGGACCTCCACGCCCTTGTCCTGGCCCAGCAGCCATCGGCCCGGTGACGCCGTGGCGATCTCCATGCCCTGGCTCGCGGTACCGAACAGCGCCGACAGGTGGCTGTGGGAGGTGATGCTGCCGACCAGGTGGCCGATCCGGCGCCACGTCCCCGTGCCGAAGTACTTCCGCCCGCGCAGCCGCACCAGGTCCTGAACGCCTCCGACGTCGCCGAGCCAGCGCAGCACGTCGGTGTCGCGCAGTCCGGTCGTCCAGACCCGGTCCGGCGGGACCGTGGCGGTGACCGGCGCGGGCGGTTCCGCCGGGAGGGTCCGCGTCGGCTTGATCCCCGTGTTGGGTGCGGCGTTCTCCCTGGACGGGGGCACCGGCCGGGTCTCACCCGACTCGACGATGGTCTCGAAGCCGATCCTCGCGGTGCGCATCATGTGCACGGAGGCCCCGAACAGAGGCCGCCGGACGATCTCGAACTGCAGCTCCGCCTCGCCCTCGAAGGCGCTTCCCGCCACCTTGGCCTTGGTGGCGGAGCCGGCCGCGGTGGTCCGGCTCAGGAGGTCCATGTGGTCCTTGCCCCAGCCGAAGTTGCCCGACAGCCCGACCGTCACCGGCACCGCCCCCGCCACCGGGATGGTGCCCGTCACCCCGGCGGTGACGTTGTGGCCCTGGCCGGCACCGAAGTTGGTGACGCCGTCGGAGCTGGCGAAGGTGCGCTGCACCTGGGTACCGGCGTTGAACTCGGTGACCCCGGACTCGCCCAGGTGGACCATCCTGTCGCGGAGCACGGCGCTGACGCGCACGGTGGTCCGCCCGTGCCGCACGACGATCTCGTCACCGGCCGTCATGGCCTTGAGCCTCGCCTGGAGCCTGCCCGGGGTGAGCTCCTCCACCAGCTTCCGCCGGATGCCGTCCCAGTCGCTCCTGAAGGGGTTGCTCCCCGACTTCGCCGACGCCGACGCCGACGCCGACTCCGGCTTCCGGTCCGGATGCGGCCAGGGCTTCGACTCCAGCTGGTCCAGGATCGAGTCGCCCAGCAGGTGCTTGGCCTTGGCCGTCGTCCCGCCCGTCGCCGTTTCCTTCGTCCCGCCGGTCTCCCGGACCGGGAAGACATCGCTGACGATCGCCGAGGAATCCAGCCGGCGGCCGTCCAGGAAGCCCGAGGGCTGCTTCTCGGTGGACCGCTCCGACGACGCGTGCAGGGGTTCCGCATCACGCAGCGGGACGGC
Organism: Kitasatospora sp. NPDC087315; assembly: GCF_044744345.1. Taxonomy (NCBI): domain Bacteria; kingdom Bacillati; phylum Actinomycetota; class Actinomycetes; order Kitasatosporales; family Streptomycetaceae; genus Kitasatospora; species Kitasatospora sp. NPDC087315. The sequence goes on from NZ_JBIUYD010000023.1 coordinate 30,875, forward strand.
CACCCTCGCGGTCGCCGTCACGTGATCGGTGTACGAGCCGTCGTGCACGTTCAGCCACTTGTACCTGACCTCGACGTCGTACTTCGCGGCGACGTCGAAGAACGCGGCCGCCTCGGTGTGCTTGCCCCGGTTCGAGACGGATCCGACGGTGTCCGTGGCATCGCCGTAGGTACGGTCCAGCCGGTAGGTGTAACCGCCGGTGACATCGACGAACTTGGACTTGAACTTGCCCAGGAATCCGCCCTGGTGGCGGTTGAGGCGGTCCCACGCATAGCCCTGGCCGCTCGACGACTGGGTGCCGGACTCGAACTCGTACTTCCCCGCCATGGAGTGGTACTTGGCGTCTCCCAGTTTGGCCGTGACCGTGATCTCGGCGCTCCACAGCCGGCCGGCGACGGTCTCGGTGATCCTGCCGCCCCGGGTGAGCTGGGAGAGCTGGGTCCTGAGCGCGACCCGGTCGAAGGTCTCACCGATCCGCCGCTTCACCTCGTCGGACGGCTCACCGTACTTCGACCGCACGGCCTCCTCGATGGTGCTGCGCACCTTGCCGGCGTCGCTCAGACCGTGGACGACGTAGGAGGCGTTCAGCTCATGGTTCTCACTCATCCTGCGCGGCGCGACGTACTTGTCGGTCTGGTCCTCGCTCCGGTGGGAGCTGCTGGTCGACGTCTCCGTGGGGTGGCCGTCGCTCCCCCGGCTGCTGCCACCCGCGCTGGAGATCGTCCCGCCGTCGCCGGCACCGGTGTCGGTCTCCTTGGGTCCCTCGAAGACGGTCACCTTGTCGGACGTCCCCTCCTTGAGGGTCTCCCGGGCATCCAGGCCCACCTCGACATGCACGGGTGCCGAGACGTCGGGCTCGTCGCCGACCTTGCCCAGATGGATGTCCACCATCAGCTCGGCGCGGTAGATGACCTGCGCGACCGGGTACTTGCCGTTGGCGTACACCCGGTCGGCGTCACGGCCGCGCCAGGCGAAGCGGTCCCGCTGCTGGGTGCCGCCGGTGAGGACGCCCTCACCGCCCAGCGCCTCCCTCGCACCGCTGCCACCGAGTTGCCCCTGGGCGGCGTAGGTGCGCGCGCGCAGCCGGCGCTCGGCGGCGAAGGCGCCGGTCTCGTTCACCGGGTTCAGCTCGGCCTTGCCGTCCTCCCGCACCAGGGTCATCTTCTCGACCTTCGCGAAGGCGGTGACCACGATGCCGTCCTTGCCGTGCAGCTTCAGTTCCAGCGGCTCGCCCCGGGTCATCGCGGTGAGCCTGGACGCCAGCTTCGGCTGGCTGAGCAGGTGCATGACCTCCTCCCTGACCGAGTTCCACCCGCCCGGGAACTTCGCCGCGCCGCTCTTGTCCACCGCCTGGCGCAGCTCGGCGGTGCCCTCCAGGTCCCGGAGGACGACGGACTCGCCCAGCCCGTGCGATCCGGCCCCGGTGGGCCAGACGCTGTCCGGAGGCCTGATGACGTCGTACGTCGGCGGCACGACGGTCTGCTGGGAGCCGCCGGCCGAATCCGACGCCGGCTCCGGCGTCTTCGTGTCCGCCTTGTCGACGAGGATCCGAACACCGGCGTCGCCCGCCGCATACCCCGTGGTCATGTCCTTGAAGGTCACCTGGAATTCGACGCTGCCGTCGTAGATCACGCCGGGCACCTTGGACTTGCTGGTGAGCTGGGACACCCGGCTCTGCCCCGAGACCTCGACGAACTCCCGCCCCAGCCGCCCCGTGGCTCCGGCGCCGGCCACGGGACCGTCCAGCTTCGGACCGAAGGTGGGCACGATCGGCAGCTGACCCGCGTGGCCACGGTTCGTCAGGCTGCTGCGCACCTGCTGGACGGTGGTTCCGATGTTGAACTCGGTCTCCTTGGTGGCGCCGACCTGATGCAGGCCGTCGACCCTGGCGGTGATCTCGGCCGCGGCGACCGTCCGGCCCGAGCGGTCGGTCAGCACGACCGTGAGCGGCTCACCCGCCGTCATGCTCTTCAAGTCCCGCTGGAGACGGGCGAAGTCGACCTCGGCCAGGATCTTCTGCCGCAGCTCGGGCCAGTGGGCGGCGGCCTCCTCCTGTTCCAGCCTCCTCGTCCTCGCCTCCGCGGATTCCTGCCGGCCCTCCTCCACAGGCTTCAGCCGGGACTCCTCCAGCGGCTTCAGCAGGACCTTCTCCACATGGTCCAGCAGCACCTCCACCGGCCGTCGGCCCTGGCGCTCGCCACGGGGCGAGAGGTCCAGCACGATGTCCTGGCCGCCGACCCGACCGTCCTGGAGACGCTGCGGAGGTGTCTGCTCCGGCGTGCCCGGCGCAAGCGGTTCGCGCACCGGGACGGCCACGGTCACGCCGATCTCCACCTTCTCCGTGGTGTGGCCCTGCTCGGTGCGAACCGTGGAACCCTCGTGCCGGAGCTTGCTGTAGTCGATCTCCAGGCTGATCTCCGACGTGAACACGTTGGCGGGTTCGGAGGTCTTCGAACGCGCCACCATCCCTCCGCTGTCCAGACTGACCTCGCCGTGGCCGCGGTCGTGGAAGTAGCCGGCGAGCTCGGCGAGGTCACCGGAGCTGCTCGAATGCTTGGCCTGGAAGCCGAGGTTGTACTGCCAGCGCACATCACCACGCGTCCCGGTCATGACCGACCGGTCCGCGCCGTTCTCGACCTCGATCTTCTCCTGACGCAGGAACGTCGACTTCTCGACCGTGGCACGCAGCGCGATGCTCCCGCTCCAGCCGTTGCCGTCGAAGGGAGCCACCCACACCTCGCCCCGGGAGAGCGCGGAGAGCATCGGGCGCAGCGTCGCCGGACCGAAGTAGGCGTCGGCGAAGGCCCGGGCCGCCATTTCGTCGCCCGCCATGATCCGCTTGATCACGGCGACGACCTTGTTCCGCGCCGCCGCCTCGTGGTCGGTCAGGCCGATCAGGAGGTCCGTGCCCGCGATGTGCCCGCCCTTGGCGGGGCCCACCGGCACCGGCGGCTTCTCCGGCTCGGGCATCGTCGGCAACGGCTCCTCGACGATCTCGCTCTGCGCAGGAGCCCGCTGCTCGGCCGGCTCGATGGGGTTCTGGTCCGTCGGCTTGTTCTCCGGCGACAGGTCGTCCCGGCGGGAGTCGGTCTCGTCCTGCTCCTCCTGCTTCGGCTCCTTCGGCTCCTCCGACTCGTCCTGCTTCGGCTGCTTCGACTCGTCCTGCTTCGGCTCCTCCGACTTGTCCTGGTTCGAGTCGTCCTGCTTCGAGTCGTCCTGCTTCGGCTCTTCCGACTCGTCCTGCTTCGGCTCCTCCGACTTGTCCTGGTTCGACTCCTTCGGCTCCTCCGGCTTCGGCTCCTCCGACGCCTCCCTCCTGAGCCCCTCCGACTCGGCGGACCGGGACTCCCGGGGGATGGAGGTGCTGGCGTCGTAGCGGCTGCCGTCGCGGTGATAGACCGACACGATCTCACCGTCCCTGGGCCCGAGCTCCGCGACGAGCTCCACCCCGCCGGCGCTCTCGCGCACCACCTGGAGCCGGATACGGAGCGCATGCGCCAGCACGGCCGGCAGCACGGCCGCCTCCGGTCCGGCCGCCGTGACCGCCCAGTCGTCGACCATGGACCTCAGCCGGTTCCGGACGAGCACGTGCCGCAGTTCCTCCCTCAGCCCCGGCCGGTGGCCGATGTCGACGAGGTTCGCGATCTCCCTCGGCATCGGGCGGTACTCGGTGTTCACCCACTCCCAAACAGACTCCCGCAGGAGCGTCGCCAGCCGGTCCGGCAGCACCTGCGTCGGCGAGTAGCCGAGGATGCGCCGGACCATCTCGGGCGCGGTGCTCGTGACCGATTCCAGAAGGCTGAGGACGTCCTCCCCACCGACCGGCAAGGGTGCCCCGACCTGTGACGGAAGCCGCTCGTCATCGGCAAGCCTGCGCGCCTCCTGCTCCTCCGCCGCCGCCTTGTGCGCCGCTTCCTGCTCGGCAGCCTTGTGCGCGGCCTCCTGCTCCTCCGCCGCCTTGCGCGCGGCCTCCTGCTCGGCAGCCTTGCGCGCGGCCTCCTGCTCCTCCGCCGCCTTGCGCACCGCCTCCTGCTCGGCAGCCTTCCGCGCGGCCGCCTCCTGCTCCTCCGCCGCCTTGCGCACCGCCTCCTGCTCGGCAGCCTTCCGCGCTGCCGCCTCCTGCTCCTCCGCAAGCTTGAGCGCCGCCGTCTCCTCCTCGGCAAGCCTGCGCGCCGCCGACGAATCGGACTTCTGCTGCGACGACTCCCCGCCCGAGGTTCGCTCCATGAGCACGGGCGGCTCGATCGGCTTGCTGCCGTCGTAATGCCTACCGCGCACGTCGTAGTAGACCGCGACCCGTCGCCCGTCCGCCGGCCCGTAGCCGCCGAAGTCGTGGACGCCGTCGTGGTTCATCAACCGGAGACGGACACCCAGCGCATGGGCCAGTGCCGGCGGAAGCATCTCTCCCGCGTCCGACGACCATTCGCCCCGCCAGTTCCGGATGGTCCGGAGCAGTGCCGCGCGTTCGTGGGGCGATACCGGCTCGGTGGCCGCGATGACGTGCTGCGCGGCGAAGTCCACCAGTTCGTGTCGGCTCAGTCCCACATACGCGTCCCGGGATTCGGCCGGAATGCGCAGGAGCAGCTCACTGTCACTCAACGCGTCGAAGCTGCCGAGCCGCTGCCAGCGGAGGGCGGACACGACCTCGGCCGGGAATTCCGCCGCGTCCAACTGCCGGTAGTGGTCCTCGACCTGACGCCGAAGGCCCTCGATCGGGTCGGTGGATCGCGCCGTCCACCGCTCGACCAGGTCGGGTGCGCTCACGGAGACCGCCCGCAGCAGGCAGAGGCCGTCGCCCGCCACCTTCACCCGGGGCCCGGCCGGTTCGAACTCCTCCACGTCGCCGGGCCTGCGGCTCGACTGCGGGGTGCCGTCCGCCCCGCCCGGGGACATGGTGTGCTGCAGGACGGGGTGCGTGGTGGCGCCGCCCTGCGTCACGGGCCTGGCCCAGAAGTCGGTGATCAGTCCGTTCTCCTGGCGGATGAACACCCGGTGGGTCGGGAACGAGTGCCCGATGACCGGGGCCAGCACCGCGCCGGGTGTCTGGAGCCGCGTCCGGGCGAGCTGGTTCTGCGCGTTCTCCAGCACGTGGAGGGCGAGGCTTCGCCGGTTCGGCTCCGACCAGTGGTCGGGCATGCCCCGGCCCGCGTCGGCGGCGGGGTTGGGCATCGCCGCGTCCACCCTCGGGGTGTAGGTCTCCGTCATGCTGGTGACGGCCTGCGGACGGACGCCCGTCCCGGGCTCTCCCGGCGCCCGCAGCGGAGGCGGCGGCGGGGTCGTCGGAGCCAGCTGGTGCAACTGGCCGGGGTTGTTCTCCGCCAGCCAGCGGATGTACCCCGGGAGGTCGCCGTTGGCCATCGCCCGGACGTCGGGCAGCAGGATGTCGAGCGCCGACTGGAGGGCCCCGTTGCGGATCGCTGCCGCTTGCTGGGGCTCCAGCTGACGGGCCTGGTGGTCCGTCGCCGCGAGCAGGGTGACGGCGTCGTGGCCGGTGGTGCGCAGGGCCTGCGCCGGGTCCTGGACGAAGTCCAGCCTCAGGCGGACCAGCGACGGTCCGGCGCTGCGGCCGAGGTACTCGTCCACCCGGCGCTGCAGGTCGGCCCGGGCGGGGGCCGAGTCCCCGGCGCCGAGGTGGATGTTGAGCGAGAGTTCGACGCCGGCCCGGCCGCTGTCGAAGCGCACATGACGGAACGTCGCCGGCACCCCCGGGGCAAGCTGCCCCACCCAGGGGGTGGACTGTGCGACCACGTCGTCGGCGCTCCACCGCTGGTGCGGTTGAACGTCGGTCGGGCGGTGGGTGAGGTGCCGGCCGTCCAGGGTGATCCCCTCGATCCGCACGCCGCCGGCCATCCCGATCCAGCGCTCGGGCGTGACCCCGGGCGGGGTCCTCAGCTGCGCGTTCGCGTACGCGTGCGCCACCGCCTGCTCGACCTGGGCGGGCGTCCAGTTCTTGGGGTAGAGCGTGTGCGTCTGCCAGTCGGCGCGCCGGTGCCAGGACTCCGGGAACCTGGCCTCCGGGGAGTCCGGGTGGACCTTGGGGTCGAGGAACCAGACCGAGGACCGGTAGGTGCCGTTGTCGTTCACCTTCCACGGTTCGTCGACCCGGATGCCGCGGAACGTGGCGGCCACCGGGTTCTGCTGGTGGTGCACACCGTCGAGCAGGTGGCGGTTGCCGTAGCGGACGTGGTCCTCGGTCGCCTGGGTGAACGTGCTGTCCGTACGACGCCAGGGCAGGTGCGCGGGCATGTCCAGCCCGTCCTGCCAGTTCGAGGGGCGGAACGAGACGATCTCCTCGCCCCGCACCTCGCCCTCGATCCGCACCCCGGCGTACTCACCCAGGAAGTGGTAGCTCACCTCACCCGACCGCTCGATCCCGACGGTCCGGCGGGCACTGAGCGGGTGCTCACCGGGGCGCGGGCCGTCGAGCAGCCCGGCACCCGCCGAGGGGACGAGCGGCGGGGCGTCACCGGCCCGCCGGGCGGCGAGGTGCGCCTGCTCGGCCGCGTACACGGCCTGCTCCGTCGTCCAGTGCTTCGGGAACATCGTCCGCGTCGTCCGGCCGGGCCGGATCTCCTCGATGTCGCCCGCCAGCCGACCGCTGTGCGTCGCCCGCTCGGTGGTCGTGGCCCCCACCTGGAAGGTGCCGTTGGGGTTCAAGGACCCCGCCACCTCGGTCGGCCGCGGCCGACCCGAGCCCAGCGGCGGGTACAGGTGGCCGCCGTCACCGTTCCGGGTGCCGCGCAGCGCGGTCTCGATGACCTCGCCGCGCAGGCCGACCCGCGTCGGCAGCCCGTCGGGCGTGAAGGTCGCCTCGGGCCGGCCGAGGACCCGGTCGATCCCCGTCCCCAGCTGCCGCAGGTTGCGCGGCTGCATGACCAGGTCGGTCGCGAGGGCCGGCGCCGCCCGGTAGCGGTTGTCGTTGTCGAGGTCGAAGCGGCCGTCGGGGATCAGGATCTGGGATCCCATCATTCCGCCGTCCGTGTACTGGGCGCGGCGCCCGTTGCCGGGCTTCGCCTCGCGGTACTCGTCGGGGAGCCCGAGATGGTGGCCGAGCTCGTGCGCGAGGACGAATGCCGGAGTGCCCAGGTGCCAGGCCCGGTGGTGCTCGCGCATCGACTCGGGGTGGATCACGACGGTCTGGGCGGCCGGACCGGCGGTGTGGACGAGGCCGGCGCGGATTCGCAGCAGGTCGCCGTTGGGCAGCCGCTGGCCGAGGTTGTACGCCTGGTCGACGCCTTCCGCCAGCCGCCCCTTCATCGCCTCCAGTGCCGCACGGATTTCCGGGATCCGAAGATCCAGCCGACTGGTGTCCAGGTGGAGCCGGACCGTCAGTACCGTCTCGCGGTCCCCTCCGGGCAGGTCTCGCCGGTGGACCTCGAAGCGCTGGCCGGCGCGTTCCTCCATCCCCCGGACGAAGGCGTCCGTCGGCGGCCGCACCGTTGCCAGCGGGGCCCCCAACTGCTCATCGACGGAGACCCGTCGGGCGAGCGGCTCGCCCCAGAAGTCGGTGATCCGGCCGTTCTCGGTCCGCACGTTGATCCGGACGTCGCCGAAGCTGCCGCGGTGCACCACCGGAGCCGGGGGTCCACCGGCCGGGGCCTCGTGGGCCGGTGCGCCCTCGCTGTGCGTCACGATCCAGTGGGCGGCGTACCGCCTCGTGTCCTGCGACCACGTGGTGGGCAGGCTGCGGCCGGCGCCGTCGGCGAGGACCGGGGCGAACCGCTGCGCGATGTCCCCGGCCTCCCCGTGCACCCAGCCGCCGGCCGAAGGCTGCTGCTGCTGCGCCACGGCCAGCAGTCGCGCGCCCGGGGCCAACGGCGGTGCGCCGGCCATGAATTCGCGCACCAGGGCGTCCAGCCCGGAGGTGCCCATGGCCTCCGCGAGGTCCGGGAACAGCTCATCGAACGAGGTGATGGTCTCGTGGGCGACGTCGACCTGCGGCGCGTCCTCGGAGCCGGTGACGAAGTTGAGCCGCATCCTGACCAGACCGGTGGCGCCCGGCACCCGCGGGGCGTCGTGGAGGTGGGTGTCGACGAGCTGCTGCAGGTGCTCCCTCATGGCCTGGACCTGCGGGGCGTCCATCCCGTCGGGGTGCAGCAGCTCGATGTCGGTGACGAGCTCCACGCCCTCCTGGCCGCTGTCGAACAGCACCCGTCGGACGTCGACCCGCATGCCGTAGTCCTCACCCTGTGCCTCGTGGAACTGACCACGGTGGGCGACATGGTTCTCCGACCAGGCGGAGTGGGGAGCGTGCGGCTGGTTCAGGGTCGGGCTGTGGAAGACCACCCGGCCGTCCACGGAAATGCCCTCGATCCGCACGCCGCCCGCCTCGCCCACCCAGCGCAGGACCTCGCCTGCCCCCAGCGGCTGGAGGTGGCGGCCCAGCGGTGTCTCGACCCAGTGCAGGGTGCCGGGGGTCTCGCGATCGGCGTAGATCCTGTTGGCGAAGGCCTCCTGGACCCGCTGGTCGGTGATCTGCGCCGTCCAGTCCAGCGGGTAGTACGCCTCCTTGCCCGGCGCGTCGGCCGCGCGGCGCAGGTTCCAGGGCAGGCCCGCCTCCACCGATCCGGGCGTGACCCCCGGGACCGGCGACCAGTCGTGGACGCGCACGACACCGTTGTGGTCCACCGTGTGGTTCGGGGCCGGCCAGGCACTCGGCCGCACCGGCTCGGGCGGCGCGCCGCCCGGGGTGCGCCGGTGCCAGACCCCGCCGGCCGGCTGCCCGATCGGCGTGCGCGCCGAGCCGGCCGCGTCGGCGGACCCCGCTCCGTGGACCGAGGCGGTGTGCAGCAGCGCCGGCTCGGCGTCCCCGTCCAGGAGTATCTGGCTGTCCGGGTACACGTCCTCGTCCGTGGTGTGCACCGGCGTGTGCTCGTCCGTGGTGTGCAGCGGCGTGTGCAGCGGCGCCCCGGGGCCTGCCTGGTGCCCGGCCGCGGGGTTCGGTTCGGCCCAGAAATCGGTGATGAGACCGTCCACGAAACTGACCGTCACCCGATGGCTCGGGAATTCGTGCATGACGGTCCCCACCCGGGGGAGAGCCCCGCCCTGCTGCGCGCGCCGCTGCCGGAACTCCTCCAGGACTTCGAGGGCCACGTTCCTGCGGTCCGCCTGCGACCAGTGTGCGGGCATTCCGTGCCCCGCCCCCGCCGCGAGACCGGGCATGGCCTGGTCGCTCACCCGCGCGGCGACCGACGCCGCCATGTCGACCAGTTGAAGATCCGCCGGACGCCTCGCCGTCCCGGGCAGGTCCGGCGTACGCAGCGGCTGCGTCTGCGGGGGGTCGTACGTGGTCCGGCCCAGGTGCGTCGGCATCTGCCCGGCGAGGCCCCGAACGACATCGGGCAGGCTGCGGCCGGTGATGTGCGTGATGTTCATGACGTCGGGCATCAGGGCGATCAGGGCGTCACGCCGGCCCCCGCCGAGGATGGCGGCCCGGTCCTGCTCCGGCGCCCCCAGGGCCCGGCTCTCCGACTCGCCGATGAAGACCATGGGGTTCAGCGCGAGGCTGCGGGCCTGCGCGGGGTCGTCGACGAAGACCAGCCGCACCCGGGCCAACGTCGGCCCCGCAGGTTCGGTGAGGTAGTCGTTGATCCGGTTCTGCAGCCGCGTCCGCTCCTGCGGAGTGACCTCGTTGGACACGTGGACGGGGACGTCGATCGTGACGCCGGTCTGTCCGCTGGGAAAGATGAAGTGGCGGGCGGTCAGACGCCGCCCGGGGGCGAGGTCCACCGGCAGGCCTTCGGAGCGCCACAGCTGGTTGGGGCTCCACCGGCTGTGCGGCTGCGAGGTCGCCGGCCGGTGCACCAGGTGCCGGCCGTCCTGGGTGGTGATGCCTTCGATGAGCACGCCGTCGCCGAGACCCCTCCACCGCTCCGAGCCGTCGGGCAGGAGCTCCCCCGGGCCCCTCCGCTGCTGGTAGGCCTCCGCCACCGCGGCCTCGATCCGGTCGCGCGTCCACCGCTCGGGGTAGAACGTGTGGCCCTCCTCGCCGGTCTGCCGGCGTTCCCAGTTGGCGGGGAGCCGGGCCTCGACCGAGTCCGGGTGGATCCCGGGCCTGAGGTACCACACGGTGGCCCGGTAGGTGCCGTTCTCGTTCATCGCCGACCGCGGGTACGGGTCGACCCGCACGCCGTGGAACCGGGCGGCGACGGGGTTCCGGTGGTGGTGGACACCGGTGAGCTCCCGCCGGTCCCCGTAGTGCTGGAACCGGTCGGCGGCGGTGGTGAACGTGCCGGCGGAGCGGTACGGCAGGTGGGCGGCCGCGTCCAGGCCGTCCTGCCACTCGGACGGCCTGAACGAGACGATCCGGTCGCCCCGGACCTCGCCCTCGATCCGCACGCCGCCGTACTCGCCCAGCCAGTGGTACGTGCTGTCCGCCCCCCGCTCCCGCGCGCTGCTCTCCGCGGTCGCCCGACTGCGCTGGTACCCCTCCTCCCGGCGGGCCGTGAGCGGGTTGCCGCCGTCCGGCATGCCGCCGTCCGACGGCCGTTCGCCCGCCCGGAGGGCGGCGTGGTGGGCCTGCTCGGCCGCGTAGGCGGCCTGCTCCACCGTCCAGTGCCTGGGGAACATCGTCCGCGTCGTCGGAGCGGAGCGGGGCACCTCGATGTCGCCGGCCAGGGTGCTGGTCCGGACCGTCCGTTCGACGGCCTCCCCCGCCACCTCGAAGGTGCCGTTGCGGTTCAGGGAACCGGCCACCACACGCGGCTGCTCCCGGTCCCCGCTCGACGAGGGGAGCAGGTGGCCGCCCCGGCCGCGCGGTCCGTCCTCGCCGTGCAGCGCGGCGCGGATGACGTCGGCTCCGAGCTTGGCCCGCTTCGGCAGCCCGTCGGCCGTGTAGCCCTGGGTGACCCCGTCGAGGGTCCGGTCGATACCCGCACCCAGCTGGCGCAGGTTGCGCGGCTGCAGGACCCCGTCGGTCATGATGCGGACCGGCCCCCCGCCGAGGTGGTCCGCGCCGATCGAAGCCCGGCCGTCGGGCTCCGTGCGCAGGGATCCCATCAGGCCCCCGTCCGGATACACGGGGCGGCGTCCACGACCGGGCCTCGCCTCGGCGTACTCGTCGGGCAGCCCGAGGTGGTGCCCGAGCTCGTGGGCGAGCGTCGTCGCGTCGGTGCCCAGGTGCCACTGCTGATGGTGCTCACGCCCGTCCCTGGCGGTGATCGCCACGGTCCGGGCGGCCGGACCGGGGGTTTCGAGGAGTTGGGCCCGGACCCTCAGCAGATCGCCGTTGGGCAGCCGCTGACCGAGGTTGTAGGTCCGATCGACGCCCTCCGCCATCCGGGCCCTGAGCTCGTCCAGCGCCTGCCGGATTCCGGGATCCCTCAGGTCGAGGCCGCGGGTGTCCAGGTGGAGCCGGACCGTCACCACACTCTCGTGGTCCCCTCCCGGCAGGTCGCGCCGGTGCACCTCGAACCCCTGGGCATCACGTGCCTCCAGTCCTCGGACGAACTCCCACTCCGGCGGTCCCACGGTGGTGAGGGGCCGCCCCAGGTCCTCCGTGACGGAGACGTTGCGGTGGTGTGCCTCGCCCCAGAAGTCGGTGATCAGACCGTTCTCGGTCCGGACGTTGATCCGGAGGCCGCCGAAGGAACCGCGGTGAACCATCGGGACCGCCGCCCCGCCGACGGCGTCGGCGAGGGGCGTGCCCGCGTTGTTCGTCCGGACCACGTGCGCGGCATACCGCCGCGCGTCCGCCGGCCAGTCCTGCGGCAGACGCCGGCCGGCGTCGGTGGCGAGGTCGGACGCGAACGACGACGCGACGTCCTCCGCCCGGCCGTGGACCCAGCCGTCGCCCGGCCCGGTCCCGGTGCCGTCGTGCGGCGACGGGACCGACACGGCGTGCAGCCGGGCCCCCGGGTCCAGCGGCGGCATCCCGTCGACGAGCTGGTCCAGCAGACCGTGCAGCCCGGCCTGCTCGACCTCCATGGCCAACGCGGGCGCCAGCTCGTCGAAGCCGGTCACGGTGTCTTCCCGCATGTCGATGCGCGGGCGGCCCTCCGACACGTCGTCGAACTCCAGCCGGAGCCGGACCGGCGGGGCACCGGGCGACCGGAGCACGGCGTCCTGGACGTAGGCGTCGGCGAGCCCCTGCAGGTGCTCCATCATCGCCTGGGCCTCAGGGTGTTCGAGGCCTCCGGGGTGCCGCAGCTCGAACTCGGCGGTGACCTCCAGGCCTTCCTGGCCGCTGTCGAACAGCACCCGCCGGACGGTCAGCGGTGGTCCGAGGGCCACGGCGACCGGCACGTGGGCGTCGCCGACGTGGGCCACGTGGTCCTCACCGGGCCAGCCGGCATGCGGCGCGTGCGGCTGGTGCAGGGTCGGGCTGTGCAGGACGATCCGGCCGTCGACGGCGATGCCCTCGATCCGCACACCGCCCGCCTCACCGACCCAGTACTGGGCAGTGCCGTTGGGCAGCTGCTCAAGGCGTCGGCCCTGCGGCCCCTCCACCCAGTGCAGGGAGTCCGCCGGCATGTTCTCCGTCCGGAACCTGTTGACGAACGCCTCGACGGCATGCTGCGCGGTGGTCTGCGCCGTCCAGTCCCGCGGGTAGTACGCCCCCCTGCCCGCGGCCTGCGCCGGCCGGCGCAGGTTCTGCGGGAGGGCCGCCTCCGGCGACCCCGGGGCGACTCCGTCGACCGGCGACCAGTCGTACACCCGCACGACACCGTTGTGGTCCGTGCTGTGGCTGTCGGCCGGCCAGGCGGAGGGGCGCACCGGTTCGGTCGGCGTCCCGTCGAGGTTCGTCGCGGGGTGCCAGACCCCGCCGGCGGGGGGAACGGTGCGGGCCCGGGCCGGGCCGCCGGCGCCGGCGCCGGCGGGATTGCCGACCGACAGGGTGTCCGGCCCCACGGCCCCGACGATGCCGCTGTGCAGCGGGCCGCCGTCCGTGGTGCCCGGTGCGAAGTGCTGCGGGAGGTCCCCCGGGCCCCCCGTCAGCAGACTCGCCAGACCGTCCACCATCCCGGCCATGTGCTCGTCGTACACGCCCCCCGGCGGCGACGCCTCCGGACCGTCCCCCGCCAGCAGACTCGCCAGACCGTCCACCATCCCGCCCATGTGCTCGTCGTACACGCCCCCCGGCGGCGACGCCTCCGGACCGTCCCCCGCCGGCGGGTTCCCGGGCCCGACCTCCTCCGGATCGGGGTGTATGACCAGGGGTTCGACCGTCCCGGGCAGACCGGGCGCGCGAAGTGGCGCCGCCTCGACCGCCTGAGGGGCGCGCGGGAGCGGGACAAGGGCCCCCACAGGATGCTGCCCGGCCAGCGAGTGGATGTACTCCCCGAGGAACTGCCCCTGATGCTCCGAGAGGACATAGACGTCCGACGTCAGGGCGTAGATGAGGCCACGAGCATCGTTCCGGCTCGCGTTCGGGCTCTCCAGGCGTCCGAGCCAGGACACCACATCCCCGGCATTCCCCCCACGACTGTGCGCGGCCGCCGGGTCGTCGGTGAAGGCCAGCCGAAGCCGCGCCAGGTCACCTCCCTGGCCGAGGTACCTGTCCACCTGGTACTGCAGCCTGGCCTGGAGCCCGGCTGGGTCGGTCGCCACCTCGTCCGGACTCAGGTGGACCGGAACGGTCAGCTCGGTCCCCGTCTGGTCGCCGGCGAACTGGACTGCGCGCAGCCTCCCTTGGCGGCCCGGCGCGAGCGAGACGGTGTTCTGGGGCGACTCCGCGACGATGGTGGAGTCGTTCCACAACCGGTGCGGTTGGTCGAGGGTCGGGCGGTGGGTGAGGTGCCGGCCGTCCAGGGTGATCCCCTCGATCCGGACGCCGAGTGCCGTGCCGATCCAGTGCTCGGGCCCGGCACCGGGCGGGCTCTGCTGACGACGGTTCGCGTACGCCTCCGAGACCGCGTGCTCGACCGTGGAGGGCGTCCAGTTCCTGGGGTAGAACGTGTGGGCCTGCCAGTCGTCCCGCCGGCGCCAGGAGTCCGGGTGCCTGGCCTCGGGGGAGTCCGGGTTGATGCCCGGCTTGAGGAACCACACCCCGGCCCGGTAGGTGCCGTTGTCGTTCCTCATCCACGGCTCGTTGACCCGAATGCCGAAGAACTCGCCGGACTCCGCCGTCGGCTGGTGGTGCACACCGTCGAGCGTGTGGCGGTTGCCGTAGCGGACGTGGTCCTCGGTCGCCTGGCCGAACGCGCCCTCGGTGGAACGCCAGGGCAGGTGCGCGGGCTTGTCCAGCCCGTCCTGCCAGGTCGAGGGACGGAACGAGACGATCTGCTCGCCCCGCACCTCGCCCTCGATCCGCACGCCGGCGTACTCACCCAGGAAGTGGTAGGTCAGCTCGCCCGAGCGCTCGATGCCCACCGTCCGGCGGGCACTGAGCGGGTGCTCACCGGGGCGCGGGCCGTCGAGCAGCCCGGCACCCGCCGAGGGGACGAGCGGCGGGACGTCGCCCGCCCGGCGGGCGGCGAGGTGCGCCTGCTCGGCCGCGTACACGGCCTGCTCCGTCGTCCAGTGCTTCGGGAACATCGTCCGCGTCGTCCGGCCGGGCCGGATCTCCTCGATGTCGCCCGCCAGCCGACCGCTGTGCGTCGCCCGCTCGGCGGTCGTGCTCTCCACCTGGAAGGTCCCGTTGCGGTTCAGCGACCCGGCCACCTCGGCCTGCCGTGGCCGCCCCGAGCCCGGCAGCGGATACAGGTGCCCGCCCCGGCCGTCCGGGTTGCCGCGCAGCGCGGTCTCGATGACCTCGCCGCGCAGGCCGACCCGCGTCGGCAGCCCGTCGGCCGTGAAACCCGCCTCGGGCCGGCCGAGGACCCGGTCGATCCCCGTCCCCAGCTGCCGCAGATTGCGCGGCTGAAGGACCTGGTCGGCCGCGCGGCGCTCCGGCCACCCGTAGGGGTTGTCGCTCTCGACGTCGAAGCGGCCGCCGCGGATCACGGTCTGGCCTCCCATCAGACCGCCGTCCGGGTACACCGCGCGGTGGCCCCAGCCGGGCTTCGCCTCGCGGTACTCGTCGGGGAGCCCGAGGTGGTGGCCGAGTTCGTGCGCGAGGACGTACGACTCAAGGCCCAGGTGCCACGCCACGTGGTGCGCGCGCCCCGGCTCGGGGTTGATCACGATGGTCTGGGCACGCGGCCCGGCCGTATCGAGGAACTCGACCCGGATCCGCAACTGGTCGCCGTTGGGCAGCCGCTGGCCGAGGTTGTACGCCCGGTCGACGCCCTCCGCGGCCCGCCCCTTCATCGCGTCCAGCGCCTTGCGGACCTCCGGGTTCCGCAGATCCAGGGGGCTGGTGTCCAGGTGGAGCCGCATCGTCAGCACGGTCTCGCGGTCACCGTCGGGCAGGTCGACCCGATGGACCTCGAACCGCTGCCCGTGGCGGGTCTGCATCCCCCGGACGAACTCGACCTCCGGTGGCCCCACCGTTGTCAGACGGTTCCCCAGGTCCTCGGCGGCGGAGACCCGTCGTGCGAGTGGCTCGCCCCAGAAGTCGGTGATCAGACCGTCCCTGACCAGCACGTTGAGCCGGACACCACCGAAGGTGCCGCGGTGAACCATCGCGACCGGGGTGTCGGCGGCCGGGGTCGCATGGCCAGGAGTGCCCTCGACCGGTACCTCGTAGCCCCGCTCACCCCTGGCCGGCATCGCGTGGTCCGGCAGGCCCTCGCTGTGCGTCATGACCCAGTGGGCGGCGTACTCCCTGGTCTCCGGTGCCCAGTCCGCGGGCAGGCCGCGTCGCGTCGCGGCGTCGACTCCGGGGTGGAACCGGCCGCCGATGTCGTGCGCCGGGGCCGGGATCCACGCCCCGGGCGGGAGTTCCGGTGCGTCGGTCCGCAAGTCCGCCCGAAGTCCGTCGAGGTCACCGATCGTCCTGTCCCACAGGGACGGCACGATCTCCTCCAAAGTCCTCGGACCCCGGCCGCCTCCGACGACGACATCGGCATCGCCGTCGCCGGGCACGTCGAGGAACTCCAGCCGCAGCCGGAACAGCGTGTCCCCGCGGTTCCCGGCCATGGCGACCAGGTGGTCGGCCTGCTCCTGCAGTTGGCGCTTCACCGCGTCAACGGCAGCCGCGTCCGTCCCGGCGTCCTGCGCCAGTCGGATCCGGGGGGACACCTCCAGACCCTCCCGACCGTTCTCGAACAGCACCCGCCGAGCGCGCAGCGGCACCTCGAACATGCCGTCGGCCACGGGCCCGGACGCGCCCTCCCGAACCATGCGGTCCGCGGGCCACGCCCCGGACCACTGGTCGGCCGCCGGGCTGTGGACGACCACCCGGTCGTCCACCGCGACGCCCTCGATCCGTACCCCGTCGACCTCGCCCACCCAGTGCACGGCCCGGCCCTGGGGAAGCTCGGCGGGCACCGGACCCTCCGGGCCGTCGGCCCAGTACAGCGCGCGGTCCGGCAGGCGGTCTTCACGGGAACGGTTCCCGAAGGCCTCCTGAACCCGCTGTTCGGTGCTCTGCGCCGTCCAGTCCCGCGGATAGTACGTGCCCTTGCTCGGCGCGTCCTCGGCCCGGCGGAGATTGGACGGCAGGCCCGCCTCGGCCGATCCCGGCTCGACCCCCGGGACCGGCGACCACTCGTGAACGCGCACCACGCCGTTGCGGTCGGTCGTGTGCCCGCCGGCCGGCCAGGCGTCCGGCCGTACCAGGTCCGGAGCGCCCATCACGTGCCAGGACCCACCGGCCTTCGGGACGAACGGCCGCACCGCGACACCGGGCGGCGGCTCAACGGCCTTCCCGTCGATCCCGGTCTCCGGGCGGACGTCGATGATCAGCCAGTCGTCCATCCGGCGCACGTACGTCATGGCGACGTTCTCGAACGTCACCCGGCCGGTCACCCGGTCCGGGTCGCCCGGGAGCACCCGTTCGGGTTCCGTCGTCCCCTTCGTCACCGCGTACATGGCGTCGTGGGCCGTCCAACCGCCCGGCAGATGCCCCTCGCGCGAGACGAACTCAGGGGCGAACGCCGGCTCGATCAGGCTCATTTCCTGCGGCGTCACCTGGGTCTGGACCTGCGGCCGCCGACTGGTCCCGGGCTCGATCAGATCCGACATCCGCACCTGGGGCTCGGGCAGCCATCGCGTGCTCGGCGCCCTGGCCGCCAGCTCGGCGAGGTCCCCGTCGGCCAGGCCGGTGAAGTCCGGAAGCAAGGTCGTCAGATCGACGTCGGCCTCATGGTTCTCCGGCGTGATCCGGGTGTCGGAGTGCGCACCCTCCGGTGACCCGACAAGTCGGACGGTGATCCGGGTCAGGCTGAAGCCCGGCACCCCGTGGTTCTCGGCGTAGGCGTTCGCGGCGAGCTGCACCCGCCGCACGTAGGCCGACTGTTCGCCCGCATCGAGTCCGTCGAACCGCAGCCGGACCGGAACGACGAACTCGACGCCGAACTCGGCGTTGTTGAAGCGGACCCGCTGCACGGCGACCTCGCGGTCGTTGTCCGCTCCGATCCCCTCCACGTGCCGCGGCGTGCGCGCCTCCACGGCATCCCGGTCCCAACTGCCCTGCTCGTACTGCAGACCGGCCGGGCGATGGACGACGTGCTGCCCGTTCCTGGTGACGCCCTCGATCCGGACGCCCTCTGCGGCACCGACCCAGTAGGTGCTCCCGTCGGCGCGCACGAAGCTGTGCTCCGGCGTCTCGGCAGCACGCTCCACCGCGGCGAGAAGCCGCTCGGACGTCCAGTGCTTCGGGTAGAACGTGTGCGCTTCCCCGTCCGCCCGGCTCTGCCAGCGGGTCGGGAACCGGGACGCCGGCGAGGACGGGGAGATCACGGGATCCAGGAACCAGACCCTCCCCTGGTAGGTGCCGTTGGGGTGCCGGCCACCGTGTACCGGCGGATCGACCCGGAGACCGTGCTTCTCGGCGACCCCGGCCTCCGGCGGGTGGTGGGCGCCCGTGAAGGTCTGCCGGTCGCCGTAGCGGACGACGTCCGACACCCGCTGCCCGAACAACCCGTCGGTGGCGCTCCACGGCACGTAGGCAGGCGTGTCGAGCCCGCTCTGGTCGCGCGAGGGCCGGAACGAGGTGAAGTCGGCTCCCCGGATCTCACCCTCGATCCGCACCCCGGCGTACTCGCCGGTCCAGCGGTACGAGACCGGCCCGGTCTCGGTGACATCGCCGGTCCGGCGGGCGTGCAGGTAGGCCTGCTGCGCCGCGTACACCGCGTCGTCGGCCGTCCAGTGCTCGGGGAACATCATCCGGACCCGCCCGGGCCCCGAGAGGGCCGTGTCGTCCGCCACCCGGCCGCCCGGCGCCTCACCGGCGTCGGCGAGGAACGTGCCGTTGCGGTTGACCGCACCGTTCTCGCCGAGGAGCGCGCCATTGGGGTTGACGTCACGTTCCTCGCCGAGGTTCGGGCCCTCGCGGTTGATGTCACGCGGCAACGGCGACAGGCGGCGCCGCTCGGAGGCCGCCGGCGGGGTCAGGTGCCCGCCCCGGCCGTCCGGGCCGTCGAAGAGCGCGGCCCGCCGCACGGCCTCGGGGAACACCGCCCGCTCCGGCGGCTCGAACCCGTTCGGCTTCCGCGGGGTCGTCCCGAAGGCCCGGTCGAGCACCTCACCCAGCTGGATCAGGTTGCGTGGCATCAGCTGGTTCGCGCCGCCGAACTCCTCGCTCTGCAGCGTCCGGTAGTCCCAGTCGACCGCGTAGCGGCCGACGGTGTCCTTGAAGCCGCCTCCCATCAGCCCGGCGTCCGCGTACACCGGCCGCGGGCCCACCGACGCGGCACGGCGCTCGTCGTCCAGGCCGATCATGTAGCCGATCTTCTGAGCCTGGACGGACCACGGATCGTGCAGTCCCCAGTCACCCGGCTGCCGGCGTTCGTGGGGCTGCCGCACCGTGATCGTGTGGGCGGCCTCCGACGGGCGGTCGGCGAAGCGGACCTCGACCTTCAGCAGGTCCCCGTTGGGCAGCCGCTGGCCCCGGTCGAAAGCCTGGCTGACCGCCTCCTCGACCCGGCCCCGAAGGAGCGGCAGCTCCGTCGCGTAGGGCTCCGCGTTCGGGTCCGCCTCCTGCCCCACCCTGAGGTGCAGATTCACCGACAGGACGGTCTGCGTGTCGCCATCGGGCAAGGCGACCCGTCGGGCCTCGAAGCGCAACCCCGTGCGCTCCTGGATGGCGGCCGTGGCCAGCAATCGCACCGGCTCGGGCGAAGAATCGAACAGCCGTTGCCCGAACCGCTGTCCGGGCTCGCCCCAGACGTCCGTGATGAGCCCGTTCTCGTGGCGCACGTTGATCCGGACGCCGGCGAACTCGTCACGGAGCACGACCGGCGGCCTGCCGTCGGCGCCCGGACCGCCGACCACGTCGCCCGCCAGTGGGTAGTGGCCCTGGTCGAGAAGGTCCCTGCGGGCCCGGTAGATGTCGGCGGCGGCCCGGCGGACCTCGTCCGCCGTCCATTCCGCCGGCAGGCCGCGACGGGACTCCCAGGCCGGCCCGCTGAACAACAACCGGTCGCCCTCGACGGTCCCCCCGAACCCGTCGAGCAGGGCGGGCACCGGCTCGTCGGCAGCCGGCAAGCCCGGCTCGCGCAGGTGGAGCAGCGGGAGGTCTTCTCGCGTGGCCAGCCGTGGCGCCTGCTCGGTGAGCCGGTCCAGCGCGGCGGTCAGGCCCGGCCCGTCGGCGACGAGCTCCGCCGGCAGGTGGTCGGCCAGCAGCACCAGGAGGGTGTCGGCCGAAACGGTGCGGGTCAGCTGGGCGGCGGCCGGATCCTCGGTGAACTCCAGATCCACGGTCACCAGCCGGCCGTCGGCCCGGACGACGACATGATCGTCGGCCTGCCGTCGCAGCTGGTCCCTGGCCCCGGCCAACTGCTGGGGCGTCGCCCCCGCCTCCCCCTGCAGGTGGACCTTGACGGAGAACCGGACGGCCTCCTGGCCGCTGTCGAGCAGGTGGCGCCGACCGGTCAGGGTCAGTGCGCCGACCGCCACGTCCGCCGGCTCGGAGCGGTCCGCCACGCCGCGCGGGTCCCAGCGGTCGTACGGGGCGTGCGGCGTCGTCTCCGCCGGGCCGTGGGCCACGATCCGGCCGTCCCGGGAGATACCCACGACCGGCATCAGGCTGATGTAGTCCCCCAGCCACCGGACGGTGCGGCCACCGTCCGTGGACAGCTCCCTGCTCCGGCTCTCGAAGGCCTGCTGGGCCACCTCCGCCATGATCTCGGGCGGGACCCACTCCGGGTAGAGCAGGTGCCCACGGTCGTCGGCCGACGTGTGCCAACGGGAGCCGAAGGCGGCCATCGGCGCCCCCGGCTCCACGGCCTCGTCCAGCGTCCACACGCGCACGCGTTGGAAATCGCGCACGTTCGCCGGAGGAAGATCCACCAGGTCCACGCCCCTGGCCTGCAGTTCCTCGGGCGTGGGACGGGTGTGGATCTCGGCGGAACTCCACCAGCCCCGACGGACCGTCGGTTCCCCGGCGGTGCGGGGCGCGGGGCGGAGCACCTCGTACGGTGGCGGCGTCAGGCCCCGCTGGTCGGCGGAGGGACGGAAGGAGAGGAACTCGCCGTTCTCCCCCAGCTCGCCCTCGATCCGGACACCGGCGTACTCGCCCTGCCAGTGGTGACCGGTCCCCGTCCCGACGACTCCGCCGTTGCGGCGGGCGTCGAGGTAGGCCTGCTCGGCCGCGTACACGGCCTGCTCCTCGGTCCAGTGCGCCGGGAAGCGGGTGTGCTCCCGGCCCGCGCCGGCCTCGTCGCTCCGGGTCCGCAAGGTGCCGTTGGCATGGCGGTGGACCACCTCGCCCAGGGCCGCTTCGCGCAGCACCTCCCTCCGGACGTCCGCTCCGAACGTCGCCCTGGCCGGCGGGTTTTCGGCCCCGTGGCCGGCTCCGGCGGGCAGGCCGAACGCCTGGTCGACCTCGGCCCCCAGCTCGCGCAGCCGCTCCGCGGACGGGACGGGGACGGCCCGGTCGGTGCCGCCGGCCAGGTGGTTCTCCACCGGCAGGCCGAGCAGGCGCCCCAGGTGGTGGACCATCGTCTCCCGCGAGGTCGTCACACCCCAGGAGGCCTCGTCGCCGGCCGCCGTCGTGGGGTTCAGCCGGACGGTGTGATGAGCGGTTCCGGGGGCGTCGACGAACTCGATTCGAACACGAAGCACCCGGCCGTCGGGCAGCCGGTGGCCGGTGTTGAAGGCCTCTGCGGCCTCCCTGGCCGTGACCTTCAGGTCCTCCGCCGTGCGGTTCCAGCCGGCGCGCTCCCACGGCTGCGCGGCCGACACGTCCAGGTGGGTGCGCAGGACGAGGACGGTGGCCTCCTCCCCGCCCTCGCCCAGGGTGCCGCGCCGCACCTCGAACGGCCGCTGCGGGCCGGCGCCGGGCGCGGCTGCCGCCAGGTGGCCGGGCTGCGGCACCAGCGGGATCTCGACCGACGCGTGGCCGGTCAGCAGCGCCGACCTCGGGTCGGGCGCGGCCGCGTGCTGCGCCGCGGTGTGCGCGACCGGCGCCGGCGCGTGCAGCATCTGCAGGTCCGGCCGCTCCGCGCGGGGGCGGGGCCGGTGCTGGGGCTCGAAGACCTGGTCCGGCGTCCCGTGGAAGTCGGTGATCTCACCGTTCGTCAGCTCGACCCGGAGCTCGGCACCGGCGAAGCGCCCGACGACGGTCTCCGACGAGCCCGGGGCGACCCCGGCCAGGTCCGCGACCCTCCGCGCCGCGTGGCGCTGTTCCACGACCGTCCACTCGGGGGGCAGGCCGCGGCCCGCACCGGCGGCGAGACCCGCCGCGATGGCCGGCCCGGCGCCCGCGTCCAGGCGTGCGTCCGTCTCCAGCCGGGTCACGGTCTGCGGGCGCTCACCGGTGCCGGGGGTCACCGGCGGGCGCAGCGGCGCCGCCGGCGCCACGTCGTCCAGGTGGAGGCGGTGGGCCCAGGTGACCGGATGCGCTCCGTCGAGTTCGGTGACGAGCCCGCGGAGATTCCAGAGGCGCGAACGGAGATTCGTCTCGAATACGAAATCGATGGCCGGCGACAGTGGTGGGAGCCCCGGAGTGACAGCCTCGGGCCGGACGAAGTCGAGCCTCACCCGGACCGACGGGTCGCCGGGCTGGAGCGACTGCCGGGTGTAGGTGTCCGCGATCCCCTGGAGCGCCCTCCGCTGCTCGGGAGTCGTCTCGCCCGCCCGCACCTGGACGACCAGCTCGCTGCGCAACTCGCCGTTGCCGAGCAGGTCGCGGCGGAAGGTGACGCCGATGTGGTCACCGTCCTGCTGCAACGGGTGCGCCACGAAGGTGGTCACCACCCTGCCGCCGTCACCGTGGCGGAACGGCTGCCAGGTGGTCGGCCGGTGGGCGAGGTGCTGACCGTCGCGGAAGATGCCCTCGATCCGGACGCCCTGGGACGTCCCGATCCAGTGCAGGCTCCCGTCGGCCAGCTCCGTCTCGTGCAGCCTGGCCCGGTAGGCCTGGTCCACCTGGTCGAGGAGCTGCTCGGGCCCCCATTCCCTGGGGTAGAACATCTGGCTCGGCTCGTCGGCGCGGCGGTACTGCCGGGACGGGAAGTCGCTCAGCGGCGCGTGCGGCGAGACCGCCGGGTCCAGGTACCAGACGGTCGCCCGGTAGGTGCCGTTGGCGTTCGCCGGCTGGGGCGGGTCGATGCGCAGGCCGTGGTGGGCGGGCGTCATACGCCGCCCGTGGTGGTGGACGCCGGTGAGGGTGTGCCGGTCGCCGTAGCGGGCCAGGTCCTCGACCCGGTGGCCGAAGAGCTGCGCCTCCCTGGGCGGCAGCCAGGGCGGTGTGTCGAGCCCGCTCTGGTCGAGCGAGGGCCGGAACGAGGTGAAGTCGTCCCCCCGGATCTCGCCCTCGATGCGCACCCCGGCGTACTCGCCGGTCCAGCGGTACGAGACGGGGCCGGTCTCGGTGACGCCACCGGTCCGGCGGGCGTCCAGGTAGGCCTGCTTCGCCGCGTACACCGCGTCGTCGGCCGTCCAGTGCTCGGGGAACATCATCCGCAGCGACCGGGAATCGAGGCGCGCGTCCGGCGCGCCCGCCAGCCGGTCGCCGGGGACCTCGGCGCCTGCCACCAGGTAGGTGCCGTTGTGGTTGAGGGTCCTGGGCAACGGCTCCGGCCGGGGACGCTCGGAGGCCGCCGGCGGGGCCAGGTGCCCGCCCCGGCCGTCCGGCCCGTCGTGGAGCGCGGCCCGCCGGGTGTCCTCACCGAAGGACGCCCGGGCCGGGAGCTCGCCGGGGTCGGGCTGCCGGGGGGCGGTCCCGAAGGCCCGGTCGAGCACCGCGCCCAGCTCGTCCAGGTTGTGGGGCCGCAGCGCCACCGGGGGGTTGGCGGTCCTGTCGTGCTCCATGAGGGGGTGGTCCGCGTCGTACCAGACCCGGCCGCGCTGGTCGAGCGTGGGAGCGGTCATGAGGCCGGGCTCCGGGTAGACCGGCCGGGGGCCGGCCTCCGCACGCCGGTACTCGTCCCCGAGGCCGAGCAGGTGGCCCACCTCGTGGCCGATCACCCTCGGGGCGGAGTGCACGCCCCAGCTCTGCGCGTCCTCCTGCGTCTGGTCGAGCTGGACGTCGACGACGTGGTGGGCGTCCTCCGGACGGTCGACGAACTGGACCGCGACCTCCAGCAGGTCTCCGTTGGGCAGCCGCTGGCCCTGGTCGAAGACGTCCCGGACGCCCGCCTCGGCGGTGAGCAGCATCCGGTCGAGGTTCCGCGCGATCTCTGTCGGGCTCGTCCCCAGGTCGATCGGGCGCGGGTGGATCCGGACGGTCAGGACGGTCCTGGTGTCCCCGCCGGGCTCCGCCACCCGCCGGGCCTCGTAGGACTGGATGAACTGGGCCTGCAGGCCGGCGAGGAACGGATCGGTGGGCGGCCGGACCTCCGCCGTGGCCAGCACCCGCACGGGCGCCGGCGCCGGGGCCGCCAAGGCCTGGTCGCCGAGGCGCTGGCCGGGCGCGGCCCAGAAGTCCGTGATCATCCCGCGGTCGACCAGCAGCCTGAGGCCGACACCGGCGAACTCACCGGTGAGGATCTCCGGTTGCGGGCGGCCCCGGCCGCTGCCCCGAAGATCCTGGAAGACCTGGTGGGCGGCGTGGCGGGCCTCGTCACGTGTCCACTCCGGAGGCAGGCCGAAGCCGCCGTTGTCCCGGGCGGTGGGGGCGAACGGGCCCAGGACACGCTCCGGGGCCGGGGGCGGCACAACGACGGTGTCGAGCGACGCCTCGTGGTCCTCGGCGGGGTCGCGCAGGCGGAGCAGTGGCGCGAAGTCGGGGTTCATGTCCCTCCGCGCGCGACGGGTGGCGTCGGACACGGCGTCGACCAGCTCGGCGGCCCGCTCCGGCCGGAGCGCCTGCGGCAGGAGGTCCGTGAGGTTCGGGCCGTCCCCGGGGTGGACGGCGGTGCTCCAGTCGGCGTCCCGCGGGTCCGCGGTGAACTCCAGCGACAGCGCCAGGCGCCGGTTCTCGAAGGGGTCGTCGGGGTTCGAGCGACCACGGTAGTCGTCGAAGTGCCGGCCGGCCCGGCGGGCCAGCTGCTCCTGCACCTGGTGGACCTGCTCGGGCGTCATCCCGACGGCCGGCCTCAGCTGGATCCTGAGGGTGACCAGGTGGACCTCGTGGCCGCTGTCGCGGAGGAGCCACCGTCCGCCCATGGCCTGGCCCTGGAACCGCACCTCCCTCTCGTCCGACAGGAAGAGCTCGCGGCTCTGCCTCCAGTACGGGTTGGGGTCGGGCCGGTCCTCGGCCGGTCCGTGCGCCACGACCCGGCCGTCCTGCGAGATCCCGGCGATCGGCAGCTCGTCGAAGCCGCCGAGCCAGCGGGTCCGGCCGTCCCTCAGGCCGACGCGGAGGGTCTGGGGGTCGGCCGCCACCGTGGCGGCCGCATGGGCGGCCTGCTCGGGCGTCCAGTGCTCGGGGTAGAGCAGGTGCCCGCGCGGGTCCGGCGACCGCTGCCAGCGTGACGGGAACTGCGCCAACGGCGCGCCCGGGGCCACGGCCGGGTCGAGCTCCCGGACATCCGCCTGACGGGCGCCGTAGTCGGTCTCCTCCATCCCGTCCGAGAACCGCACGCCCCGGCGCCCCGCACCCGGCAGGCCGCCGCCGTGGGTGGGCAGGTCCGGGGAGAACCCGGCCGCCGTCAGGCCGTCCTGGTCGGCGGACGGGCGGAACGAGACGAACCCGCCCGCGCCGTCCAGCTCGCCCTCGATCCGGACGCCCGCGTACTCGCCCTGCCAGTGGCGGCCGGTCTCGGTATCCTCGACCCCGCCGTTGCGGCGTGCGTGGAGGTACGCCTGCTCGGCCGCGTACACCGCGCCCTCGGCGGTCCAGCGGGCCGGGAACAGGGTGCTCTCCCCGCCCGTCTCCGTCCGGACCAGCACGGTGCCGTTGGCGTGGCGCCACATCACCCGGTCCGGGCCGATCGCCTCCGGATGGAGGCCGGCCGGCAGGTGGCCCGCCGTCCCGGGGCCTCCGGTCAGCGCCCTGGTGCGGACCGCCTCGTCGAACACCGCCCTGGTCGGCAGGGGGGAGGAGTCGGTCCGGAAGGGCCCGCCAGACACCTGGTCCGCGACGCCGCCCAGCGCGTTCAGCCGCTCCGGTGTCAGCGCCGGGACGACCCGGCCCGCTCCGCCGCCCGTGTGCACCTCGACCGGCAGGTCGAAGGCGCGGCCCAGCTGGTGGACCAGCTCCTCCTGGGAGATCCCCAGGTGCCAGTTCCGGTCGTTCTGACGGGCGCTGCCGTCGTGCAGGCGCACCGTGCGGTGGGCGTCGGCCGCGTTCTCCACGAACTCCACCCGTACCCGCAGCAGGCTGCCGTCGGGCAGCCGGTGGCCGGTGCTGAACTGCTCGGCCCCGGCCCTGACCCGCGCCTCCAGCGCGTTCACCGCGGCCGTCCGGTCGACCGGCCGGCCCTGCGCGTCGTGGGTCGGCAGGACCGAGCGGTCCAGGTGGGTCCGCAGGACGAGGACCGTGGCGTCCTCCCCGCCCTGCCGCAAGGTGCCCCTCCGCAGCTCGAACCGGCGCTGTGGACCGCCGGCCGGCGTGACCTCGGCCGAGGTGTGGCCCGGCCGCAGCTCGGTTGCCGGGTCTGGAGCCGCGTGCGGAACGGCACCGGCCGCCGACGACGAGGAAGAGGAGGAGGAAGAGGAGGACGTCAGCGGCGCGCCGCTCGGCTCGGGAAGGGGGTGGGTGCGCTGGGGCGGGAACGTCTGGTCCGGCAGACCGCTGAAGTCCACGATCCGGCCGCCCTCGGTCCGGATCTCCATCCCGATCCCGCCGTACCGGCGCTCGGTGATCCGCTGGTTCGGGTTGTCCGGATCCACCCGGCTGGAGACCAGGGTCGCGTTGGCCGCCGCGTACCTGGCTTCGGCCGGGGTCCACTCGCGGGGCAGGCCGCGGCCGGCGTCCGGGGCGAGCGACGCGGCGAAGGCCCGTGTGAGGAACGGCTCCGCCTCCGTCATCCGGCTGACGGTGGGCGGGCGTTCACCCGTCCCGGGTGTACCGGGCTCGCGCAGCGGGGGCGCCACCGGGCGCGGGGGCCCGCTGTCCGTCCAGCCGGCCCCCGGGGCGCCGTCACCGAGCGAGCGGACCAGCTCCGGGAAGGGGGTCGGGGCGTCGGTCAACTCGGGCAGGAACGTCCGCAGGTCGAGGACGTCCGGGTCGGTGTCGCTGCGGACCGTGGCCCTGAAGTGGGCGTCCTGGGCGTTCTCGGTGAACTCGATCCTCAGCTTCACCGGCGGATCGCCCGCCGTCCGCTGTGCGCGGACGTAGGCGTCGGTGGCCTTCTGGAGCGCCTTCGGGAACTCCGCGACCGGGCCGGGCCGCATGCCCTCCTCGAAGCTCAGGTGCACCTTGGCGGTGAGTTCGATGCCCTCCTGCCCGCTGTCGAACCGGGCGTGCCGGACGGTCACCTCGTGGCCGCCGGCGCCGACCCTCACGGAGGTCGGCGCGGACAGCTCGACCACACTCTCCTGGCGCCAGTGGGTGAGCGGCTGCTCGGTGGTCGGCCGGTGGACCAGGTGGAGCCCGTCCCGGGTGATCCCCTCGATCCGCACGCCGCGTGCCTCGCCCACCCAGTGCACCGCACCGGAGTCCGTGCGCCGGGAGCTGCTCCGCGCCGCGTACGCGTCCCGGGCGGCGTCCAGGACGTCGCCCGGCGACCAGTTCTCGGGGTACAGCGTGTGCGTCTCGCCGTCGGCGCGGCGGTGCCAGCGTGACGGGAAGTTCTCCATCGGGGAGCCGGGGGCCACGGTCGGGTCGAGGAACCAGACGTCCGCCCGGTAGGTGCCGTTGTCGTGGGCCGGGGACGACGACCGCTCCACCTTGATGCCGTGGACCTGGGCGGCCGCCGGGGTCGGTGCGTGGTGGACGCCGGTGAGGGTCTGCCGGTCGCCGAAGCGGGTGTGCACCTCCGTGCCCAGACCGAAGACCCGGTTCGCGGGTCGCATCGGTTCGTGGGTCGGGGTGACCAGCCCGGTCTGGTCCTCGGAGGGCCGGAAGGTGCCGAAGTGACCGTTGGTCAGTTCGCCCTCGATCCGCACGCCGCCGTACTCGCCGACCCAGTGGTACGCGGCACCGTTCTCGGTGACCCGGCCGGTGCGGCGGGCCGTGTGGTAGGCCTGCTCGGCCGCGTACACGGCGTCGTCCGCCGTCCAGTGCTCGGGGAACATCGTCCGCTTGCCGCCCTGCGGCCCGTCGGCGGGCGCCGGACGGGGCGTCACCGCGAGATCGCCGGCCGACGCGCTGGTGACCACCCGCGGCGGCTCGACGGGCGGGGTCTCGACCCGGAAGGTGCCGTTGCGGTTCACCGGCTCGTTCGCCCGCTCCGGGCGGGGCCGGTCCGATCCCGGGCCCGGGTACAGGTGGCCGCCGGTGCCGTCCTCGCCGCCGTACAGCGCCGTACGGCGGGCCTGCTCGTCGAAGCCCGCCCGCGGCGGCGGTCCGCCGGGGGTCTGCGGCCGGACCGGCACGTCGAGCGCCGAGTCGACGACGGCACCGAGGTCCCGCAGGTAGCGCGGCGGCAGGCCGAGCGGGGCCCGTTGGCCGTCGACGACGAGCTGGTGGTCCTGGTCCACCGAGAACAGACCGGACCGGTTCAGCTCGTTGGAGGCCATGAGTGCGCCGTCCTCGTACACGGCCCGCGGGCCGAACCGGGCCTCGCGGTACTCGTCGGGCAGGCCCAGCGCGTGGCCGAGCTCGTGGGCGAGCGTCCGCTCGTCGGTGCCGAGGCTCCACTCCGTCAGGGACTCCCGCTCGCTGCTGCGGTGGATGACGGCGGTGTGATGGGCCTCCTCCGCGTGGTCCACGAACTCCACCTGGACCCGCAGCAGATCGCCGTTGGGGAGCCGCTGGTCCCGGTTGAACTGCTCGCCGACGCCGCGCCTCGCCCTGTCCCGCAGCTCGGCCAGCCCGGTACGGGTGGGCTCGTCCAGACCCGCTCCGGCCGTGGACTCCAGCCCCGAGGTGTCCAGGTGCAGCCGCAGCGTCAGCACGGTCTGGGTGTCCCCGTCGGGGAGTCCGACGCGCGCGGCCTCGAAGGACTGCCAGCGGCGGCCCGACAGCCCGCGTTCGAAGGCGTCCACCGGCGGGCGGACCTCGGCGGTGGCGAGGACGCGGCGCGGGCCGGTCTCCACGGTGTGCCGCGAGGTCCCGTCGTCCGTGCGGACGCCCCAGAAGTCGGTGATCCGGCCGTTCGCCACCTGAACGCCGATCTCGACGCCCGCGATGGTCCTCAGGCGCACCGGCGGGGCCGCCGCTCCGGTGGCCAGGAGGTCCGGCCGACCGCCCAGCGTGGACCGCGCGACCTGGTCGGCCGCGAACCGGGCCTCCTCGGCGGTCCACTCCGGCGGAAGCCCCCGGTGCGGCTTGTCCCAGGCCTCCTCGGTGAAGGACTTCCGCAGGCCGGGCAGCAGCGGCGTCATGGCGTCCGTGGTCCGGGGCAGCGGCTCGCCCGGGTGGACCGTGCCGGGCTCGCGCAGGCTGCCGGGCACCGGCTCCGGGAGGGCGCCCACCCGGAGGCCGTCCAGGGCCGCCGAGTTCGGGGCGGAGCGCTCCGCCATGAGCATCAGAGTGTGCTGACCACCCGCCTCCAGCAGGGGGGCGAGGTGGTTGCGCAGCTCGGGCGCCGTACCGGCGGTGACCGGGTGGCTGGAGTGGCTGCCGTCCGGGCTGTCCGTGAACTCCAGCCGCAGGTCGAGCAGGACCTCGTCGGGGAACTGCTGGGCGATGTACTCGTCGGCCTGTGTCTGGAGTCGCTGTCGTGCCTCGGTCACCTGGGCGGGCGTCATCGCGCCGTCCGCCTCCAGATGGATCCGCGCGGTGAGCTGGATGCCCTCCTGGCCGCTGTCGAACAGGACCCGCCGCAGGGTCACCGGGGCGTTCTGCCCCACCCCCAGCCTGACGGTGACGGGCGCCGAGCCGCCGACCTCGCCGGCCGCGTCCCAGCGGCCGTAAGGGGCGCGCGGGTTCGGCTGCGTCCCGGCCGGCCGGTGGACGAGGATCCGGCCGTCCCGGCTGAGTCCCTCGATCCGGACGCCGTAGGCCTCGCCGACCCAGTGCTCCGTCCGGCCGTCGGCCAGCGGCACCCGCCGCGTCGGGCCGGCGGCAGCGTCCTGCGCCGCCCACCCGGTCTGCTCGGCCGTCCAGTGCTCCGGGTAGCGCATCGGCGCCGGCCCGTCGGCCGGGCGGTGCCAGCGGCTCGGGAGCTCGGCCAGCGGCGAGTCCGTCGGCAGGGCCGGGTCCAGGAACCAGACCTCCCCGCGGGCGGTGCCGTTGGCGTGCAGGGTCGCCGGGTCCACGGGGGCGACCTGGAGGCCGTTCGCGTTCGCCGCCCAGGGATCGACGTTGTGGTGGACGCCGGTCATGGTCCGCCGGTCCCCGTAGTCGGAGCCGCGGCCGAGCCCTGCGGCGTGCGCCGGTGCGGGCCGGTCCGGTGCGTAGGCCGGAGCGGTCAGCCCCTCCTGGTTCCCCGAGGGCTGGAAGGAGGTGATCAGGCCGTCGCGCTGCTCCCCGCTGAACCGCACCCCCGCGTACTCGCCCACCCACCGGCGGGCGGTCGGCGGCAGCCCCCGGCTCACGGCGTCGAGGTGGGCCTGCTCGGCCGCGTACACGGCCTCGTCCGCCGTCCAGTGCGTGGGGAAGAGCGTCCGCTCCTGCACGGCGTCGCCCGTCGTCGTCTCCAGCCGCAGGGTGCGGTTGGGGTTCTCGTGGTACGTCCCGCCCGGGCCGGCCTCCCGGAGGGCGGGCGTCAGCAGACGGCCGTCCGGCCCGTACAGCGCGGCGTCGCGGACCTGGGGCGCGACGGTGGGGCGCGGTGCGGGAGCGGCGCCCTCCGGCCCGGTCACCGGGGAGAAGGCGCCGTCGACGGCGGTGCCCACCTCACGCAGCCCGCGCGTGACCGGTCCCTGCACGCTCCGGCGCGCACCGGGGGCGGTCTCACCGTGCGTCTCACGGTGGTCGTCCCGCAGGCCGAGGGCG
Organism: Kitasatospora sp. NPDC087315; assembly: GCF_044744345.1. NCBI lineage: Bacteria > Bacillati > Actinomycetota > Actinomycetes > Kitasatosporales > Streptomycetaceae > Kitasatospora > Kitasatospora sp. NPDC087315. Next base: position 61,230 of record NZ_JBIUYD010000023.1, read on the forward strand.
TGGCCGAGCTCGTGGGCGAGCACGTCGCGGCTCACCCGCAGGCCCCAGTTGGCCCCGTCCTGGCGGACGGTGCCGGCGTGCAGCTTCACCGTGTGGTGGGCGGCGTCGGGCGCGTCGACGAACTCGACCCGGACCCGCAGCACGCTGCCGTCCGGCAGCTTGTGGCCGTTGTTGTAGGCGTCCGCCACGGCGGTCAGGGCGCGCCCGCGCACGGCCTCCACGGCCGGCTCGGAGCCCGCCGGGAGCGCGGAGGCGTCCAGGTGCGTCCGCAGGACGAGTTCGGTCGCCCGGGTGCCGTCCGGCAGGGTGCCGCGCCGCGCCTCGAACGGCTTTGCCACGGCGGTGTCCTGGGTCCCGGCGGGCCGCCGGACGTCCGCCGAGGTGTAGTCCGCCGCCAGGTACGAGCCGGGCGGCACGGGCACGACGTTCTGGTCCTCGCCACCGTGCGGCGGGACCACCGTGGGCGTCAGCGGGTCGGTGCTGTCCCCGGGCACCACGGGGTGGTCGACCGGCGTGAGCGGCGGCGTCACGGCCGACTGGCCGGCGAGCTCGGCGGATTCGGTGGATTCGGTGGACCGGGTGGGCGCCCGCGGGGTCAGCGGCGGCAGCTCGGTCGTCGAGTCCCGCGCGGTGTCCGCCTGCGGCTTCCCGGACTTCGGGGTCTGGCCGGGGTCGTCGGTCAGCAGCTGGGGCGGCGTCGGCACCGGCGGCTCGTCGCCCTGGGTACGGCCGGGCCGGCCGGTGTCCTGGCCCAGCAGGATCGACGCGATGCTCTCGGTCGGCCGCTCGGTCCCAGTGCGCGGCTCCTGCGCCAGGTGGCGCCCGTTGGGGTCGGTGCCCGCCGGCGGGCGCGGCGTGGTGGGCGGCGCAGGGTTCGGACCCGGGTGGTCGGAGGAGGCGGTGGGGACGGGCGCCGGCCTGCCGACGGTGCCGTTCGCGGGGGCGGTCGTCGCCGTGGCGGTCTGCTGCGTCTGCTGCGGCGTGTGCTGGTTCGACTCCTCGGTCCGGTTGGGCTGGACCGGCGGCAGGTCGGTGACGGACTGGGTGGTCCGGGGGGTCGGCCTGCCGGGCGCACCGGTCTTCGGGGCGTCCTGCTTCGGCGTCTCGGACCTCGGCGCGTCCGGCTTCGGGCCGGTCGCCGGGTCGTCGTGCGACTGCACCCGGACGGGCGGGGTGGTGGCCGGCCCGGCGGTGGTCGAGGTGGCCGGCTTGGCGTTCGGCGCCAGGTGCTCGTCCGTGCCGGAGGTCCGCGACGGCCGCGCCGGCGGAGGCGTGGCGGGGGCGTCGAGGCTGCCGAGGTCACCGAGGAAGTGCAGGCCGGCCAGGCCCACCGGCTCGTGCGCGGAGCGCTCGTCGGCCACGAAGTCCGCGTACTGCAACAGCGACTGCATCCACTCGGCGACCTCCGGGTCGGCCTTCGGGGAGTTGATCTTGAGCCCCGAGGCGTGCCCGATGTTCTCGGCCACGTCCTCCAGCGAGTTGATGTGCCGCAGGCTGGCGGCCTCGAAGTCATGGCTGTGCCCCATCCGGGGCACCGGGAACGGCACCACCTTGCCGGACGCGAGGCAGGCCAGGGCGGCGAAGTTGATCGGGTGGTAGAGCGGGAAGTGCGAGGACGCCCCGGCTTCCACCGCCGCGTTCTGGGTCGTCTGGACCCAGTCGACGTACCTGTGCATCAGCGGGCCGGCGCCGACGTGCATGACGTGGCCCATCATGCCGGTCAGCATCCCGCCGAGGAAGCTTCCCCCGGTGACGGTGAACTCGTGGTTCTCCCCGAAGATGAGGTTGTAGAAGCCCTCGGTGAGGACGTTCTGCACACCGGCCTGGATGTACCCGCCGACCGCCACCCCGAGGCCGTAGGCCCTGTTCCCGCTCCCCATCTGCTCGGCGAGCGCGGGCAGTTCCTGGGTCAGCATCTTCACCTGGCGCGCGGAGAGCTTCTCCGCGCTCTCGTGCGAGAGGGCCCCTTCGAGCGCGCCCTTGACGCCTTCGAGCCGCTCCGCGCCCTTGGCCCCCCACTTGGAGGCGAAGGCCTCGCCGAACTCCTTGCCGAGCGCCTTGGCGGCCGCGGCCCCGCCGAGTTCCTTGCCGAGGTGCTTCGTGAAGACCTTCTCCATCTCCTTGACGAACATCCCGGAGAGGGCGTCGGTCCCCTTCTTCCCGAAGCCGTGCTGCAGTTGCTCGGTGGCCGCCTCCATCAGGCTGCCGAGCTCGCGCGCGAAGGCCTTGGCCTCGGCCTTGGTGAAGGTCTCTCCCGCGACCTTCTCCCCCGACTTCGCGAGCCCCTTGCCCACCGAACCCAGCGGCCCCTTCAACGCGTCCTTCTCGGCCGCCTTGGTGGCCGACTCCAGCAGGGCCTTGAGGCCCTGGATGTCGCCGTGCACCAGGTAGTTGCTCAGCTGGTCGGCCAGCAGCCGGCCGCCGCTCTTGCCGAGCAGCTTCCCGAGCAGCTTGCCGAGCCCCAGCCCGAAGAGTTCCAGCGGGCCGCCGAGCACACCGCCGATGACGCCGAAGAGGAGCGCCTGCTTGGTGTACTCCTTGTCGATGTGGTCGCGGTTGCCCTGCCCGATCTGGAGGTTCTGGATGATGCCGTCCATCAGCAGACCACCCACGATGCCCGAGAACGTGTGCATCGCGATGGTCTTGAGCAGGTACTTCATCAGCGCCTGGAGCGCGACCTTGGTGAGCAGCTTCCTGAGCACCAGCCCGGACAGGCTGGCGCCGAAGCTGAACGGCGCCCAGAAGATCGCCAGCGCGATCTCGATCATCAGCTGCACCAGCTGGGCGATCGCCATCCACTTGGTGTACTCGACCGAGTTGGCCACGTCGCCGGCGCAGTCCGCCAGCGCCTTGGCGGTCTTGGCCGCCGCCGACACGTAGTCCTCCCCGTTCCCGCCGGCCTTGCCGATGAACGAGTTCAGCTGCCAGGCGAACTTCGTGGCGGCCTCGCCCTCGAACTGGTCCTTGCAGTGCTTCGCCACCTTGGCGATCAGGTCGTGCAGTTCGGGCAGTTCCTGAGCCAACCGCTCGTAGGCGTCCCGCACCTCGCGCAGGTCTCCCTCCTTCACCTCCGGCCAGGGCATGCCGGTGATGATCGTGAAGAAGCGCGCTGTCGAGGCATTGACCTCGATCGAGGAGTGGGGCACGTGCTGCCTGCCGTTCCGGTCGTTCCAGGGGGCGCCCGCGCGCCGTCACCGCTTGTCGGGGGTCCTACGGCCGGGTTGTCCGCCGGTCCGGGGAGGGCTTCAGAGGGCTGGGGTCGGAGGGTTGGGGTCGGAAGCCCGGGCTCAGAGGCCGTTGGCGAGGTCGAGGGAGTGGTCGTCGGCCCTGTCGAGCGTCTCGGCCAGCACCTCACCGTTCTCGCCGACCGAACCCATCGTGCCGTTGATCTTGAGGATCAGCTGGTACAGGTTCGTGGTGCCCTCGTCGACCTGCGCGTGGTACTGCTGGCCGATCTCGTCGTGGCCGCCGACCGTCAGGTTCGTTTCGTTGATGAACTCCGCGTCCGCCAGGACCTTCGCGGTCAGCTTCTTCAGCTCGAAGAACTCGGCGAAGCTCTGCTTGAGCATCGCGGTCTTGGCCGTGGTGCCATGGCTAGCCATGGAACTCCTCCTGACGGTCCGCCTTCTTCTTCCGGTCCGGCGCCTCGTAGCCCGGGCGCATCGCCCAGAGCGGTTCGAGGATCTCGTCGAGCTCGGTGCCGCCGGTCATGGAGAGCCGCAGGGTGTCGCCGAGGCCGTCGAACCGGCCGATCCGTTCGGCGACCTGCTCGCCCACGGCCGCGCGGGCCTCGTTGAGCGAGTCGGTGAGGACCTTCGCCAGTTCGGCGGGGGCCATCTCGCGGTAGCCGTTGGTGTGGAAGGTCATCGAGACGACCTGCCCCTGCGAGCCGACCTTGACGGTGACCATCCGGTCCTTGGAGGTGACCGAGGCGGTGAGCTCGTTCATCTCCTTCTGCATCGCCTCGGCCTTGGCCAGCTCGCTCTGCATGTCAGCCATCGCCTGGGCGATCTGTTCCGCGAACGGGTTGCTCATGTGCTGCTTCCTGTCTTGTCGTCAAAGGCCGGGCCGCCGGGCCCACCCGAGGGCGGGCCCGGCACCCCAGTTGCGTCAGCGTCCGATGACGCCGTGCACGGCACCGGTCTCGGTGCCCCAGGTCTCTTCGTCCTCCGCCAGCCAGGTGGTGCGCCGGCGGTCCTTGTCGTTGGGACCGCCCTGGCCGCCCATGCCGCCACCGGGCGGCATCATCGGCGGCATGCCGCCGGAGCTGGTGGCGGTCTGCCGGCCGGTCAGCAGGGCCTGCTCCTGGGCGGCGGCCCGGGCGGCCTTCTCGGCGGCCATCCGCTCGGCGTTGGCCTGGTCGACCGCGACCTTCATGGCGTTCGGGTCGCCACCGGAGGCGAGCGCCCGGGAGCTCAGGCCACCGCCCATTCCGGTGATCATCGGGCCGCCACCGGGGGTGAGCAGACCCCCCGAACCCGAACCGGACAGGCCGCCGAGGCCGCCCGTGCCGTAGGAGAAGCCGCCGGGGCCGAAGTTACTGGGCGTCAGCAGGTCGTCCCCGCCACCACCGCCACCGGAGTACCGGTCGGCGAGCAGCTGCCGGTACTGCGAGACGGTGTTGCCCTTGTCGTCGCGCAGAGTGCCGTCCGGCCCGATGGTGTAGTTCGGGCCGGCCACCATGGGGTTGCCGCTGGAGTCGAGCACGGGATTGCCGTTCTCGTCGACGATCCGCCCGTCCTTGGTGATCACGGAGCCGGGCGGCACGGTGACGGGCCGGCTCGATCCGCCGCCGCCCAGCAGGAGGTCGTCGGGCAGGAGCCCGCCGCCGGGGCTGGGGTTGCCGATGAGGTCGAGGCCCGTGCCGCTGCCGCTGCCGGTGCCGTTCCCGCTGCCGGTGCCGTTCCCGCTGCCGGTGCCGTTCCCGCTGCCGGTGCCGACCGAACCGAGACCGAGGTTCGTCAGGCTCGGCCCGCCGCCGCTGGTCCCGTTCCCCTCCAGCTTGAGGTCCGGGCCACCCGGGTTCTTGAGGTCCGGGCCGCCCATGTTCTTGAGGTCCGGGCCGCCCATGTTCTTCAGATCGGGCCCGCCGCCACCGTCGCCGGAGGTCTTGAGGGTGGGGTCGTCGATCTTCGGGTTGCCGATGTCGCTGGTCTTGTCGTCCTTGGTGGGGTCGGTCTCGTCCTTCTTCGGCGTGGGCATGATGAGCGGGAAGGGCTTGAGCGGCGTGGCCGCACCCGAGGTGGTCCCGTAGGCCTTGGCGATCTCGCCGAGCGCCGTCTCGGCCGCCTTGTCCAGGATGGAAACGATGTTCTCCACCCAGATCGCCCGCGCCCTGGCCTCCACCTTCGTCCAGAAGTCGGTCGTTTTGGGATCGCCGAACGTCGCGCCCTTCAGGGTGAATTTCAGGTCCAGTGTGCCGGAGGTCGTGTCCTTGAGCGTTCCGGTGGTCTCGGGGATCTTCTGGCCGAACGAGACGTTCTGGGCGACCTGCGTCACCTCCAGCGTCGCGTCCTTGAGCCCCTCCGTGAGGGCCGAGGTCACGGCGTTCGTCGGCCAGGCGTTGGGCGAGGCCCACCATTCGTTCCACCCGGTCATGAGCGTCTCCATCGCCGTCCTGAAAACGGCGTCGCAGGACGTGGGGCCGGCCGTCAGGTAGCTCTGCACATTGGTGCGGGCCATATTGCGCCGGTCGGCGTCGATTTCGTTCCTGAACGCGAGCAGGACGGCACGGAAGGCCCCCGCCGCACTTCCCTGCCAGTCACTGTCCTTCGAGGCGACGGTGTTCGCCCATTTGCCGATCTCCTCGACCCAGCCGTCGAGGAAGTGGGTCACCTCCGTCAGGGCGTTCGCCACGTCGCCGAACACCAGGACGTTGAACGAGTCAGTGACGCGCGGGACGGCGTTGTACATGCGCTTCAGCGGCGCCACGCTGCCCGTGAACCCCGCCAGCTTGGCGCCCGGGCCGTCGAGGTTGGGATACAGGATGTGGGCGCCGACCACATAGCTGGCGTTGTAGGTGTAACCACCCGGGGTGGTGTATTTGAAGAACCAGGCCACCCAGGAGTCCAGATTCTGACCAGTACCTCCCGTCTCCTGTCCCTGCCAGCCCGAGTAGTCGTCGGCGACCGTGTTGTCCTTGTTGATCCACGGCTTGTCGTCGTCGTGAACCGTGTCCCGGCTGGTCGGCGCCGTGTCGTTCGACGCTGCGAGAAAGGTGAGCGCGTCTTCCCACTTGTAAACCATGACAGACCCTTCTGCGGCCGAGCGCGACCGAACATGAGACGGGGCCGGCCCAGGATCGGGCCGGCTCCGCAGTGCTGACCGGAATTCACCGACGAGCTACTTGGCTCCCGCCCCCGGGTTCAGGGTTCGTTCGGCCAGCTGCATGAACTGCGCGTAGTCGAGGGTCTCGTCCATCGCGTTGTTCAGGCGGAGGTCGGCGAGCTGAAGGTCGGTGATCAGCGTGTTCAGCTGATCGACGACGGTGGTCAGAAGCGAGTTGACCGAACCGGTGTAGGCCTTGAGCGCGGCGGCCAGCGTGCCGGGGCTCTTGAAATTGGCGGAGTCGTTGCCCACGAGGATCGGGGTCGAACCCGTCGCGTATCCCCTGAGCTGCTGCACCGGCACGGACTCGTTGATGTCCTTGATGAAGCGTTGGAGGTTGTCCGTGGCGAACGTGCTCAGATAACCGTCGGTGATCTTGACATCGCCGCCGTGCCCGCTGTCGCCCTCGTCATCGTCTGCCACGGTCGATCAGCCCCCGACGTGGTCGAAGTGGCTGCCCGCCCGCATGTCCGCGTCCTTGATGACGTTGCGGATCTCGGTGAGGGCCATGTGGGCCGCGACGATCTTCTTGCCCATCTCCTCGTCGGCGAGGTGCAGCGTGTTCGAGAGGTTCCCGGCCGCCAGCGCGAAGTCACCCACCAGCTCGACGTTGATCTTGGTGTCGAGGTACGACTTCAGGTTGGTCATCGCGTCGTGCATCGTCTTCGCGTGGGCTTCGAGGTCATCGATGGCGCTGTCGATGCCGGCGTAGTGGAGCGACATGTTGCCCATGGTGCGATCCCTTCAAACGGAGTTCTGGTACGGGGAGCGGGCATCGGCCACCGCCTTCCGCGGCAGCCGTGCACGACGTCGGCAAGGCCTAGCGGGGGTTCAGGACGTCCTCGACGTGCTGTCCGGCGCCGCCGCCACCGGAGAAGTTGGCGAGGCCCACCGTGTGCTCGTCGGCCGCGTTGAAGATCTGACCACCGTCGCCGAGCTTCATGTGGAAGGCGTCGTAGTCCTTCTTGACCAGCGCGTACTGCTCCAGCCAGGCGTTGATCTGGTTCTGGAACGCGGTGCTGGCCGCGCCGGAGAAGCTGTCCCGGACGGCCGTGTTGATGTCCTCGATGTAGGCCGCGGTCGTCGACATCTCCGTGTACCGCGCCTCGACCATGGTCCTGATTTCGGCCAGGACCTTCTGGTCGACCGTCGTCTGCTGAGCCACCGCGAGTACCTCCTCCATGAGTGCCGGCCGCACCCGGCCGGCAAGGTGTGCCACGGGCCGGCAGGACCGGCCCGCCAGGGTGAACGGAACGCCGCCGCCGGACGGTTCACCGGCCGCCGGCGGCGCCGCGGCTCACCGCGCGCAGCGGCCCTCGGCGGCGGCCGGGGGCTGCACGATGCCGCCGGCGAGCGGCGCCGGGTCGAGGCTCGGCCCGGTGGGCAGCAGTGAGAGCAGGCGCCCGGGCACCGCGCTCGGGGTGGCCCCGGCGTAGCCGAGGCGTTCGGCCACCGCGGCGGAGGCGAGCGGGTACTTCACGCCCGTGTCGGTGACCAGGTAGAGGGTGGTGCCGAAGCCCCCGCCGGACAGGGCCCGCACCAGGGCGCCGCCACCGGGGCGCACCGCGATCCGGTCGGCGGGCGTGCAACTGGGGATGACGCCGGGCTGGAGGGCCGGCGGCAGGCCGAGCACGGTGGCCGCGTCCGGGACGACGACGGTGAGGTCCCCGCCGTCGGCCGCCGGGTTCAGGGCCCCGCAGACGGCCTGGCCGCCGGTCGGCGACAGCAGCGCCGGGGGCCGGGCGGGCAGCTCGGCCGGGTTGAGCGCGGCGGTGGCGGCGGGCGGTGCGGAGTGCGCGGCGAGGTCCTCCGCGCCAACGGGGGAGGTCACCACCTGGCCACTGCCGTAGGCGTCCCGCTGGGTGCGCAGATCGCCCTGGAGCAGGGCGAGTTGAGTGGCGGTGACGGGGACGAGGCCCTGCTCGGCGAGCACGTACCGCTCGTCGCCGGTACCGCTGAACAGCTGGCCGATCCGGGTGGCGTGCCCGGCCAGCGTGGGACCGGCCTTCCCCCGGTCGGGCAGGTCGGGGGCGCGCAGGTCCGGTCCGGCCGGGAAGGCGGCGAGGAACGCGGCGGTGACCGGGACGGGCGCGGCGGCGGTGTAGCCGAGGGCCCGGACGGCCCCGCCGCCGGTGTCGAGGGCGAACCGGCGGCCGTGCCAGAGGAGATGGACGCCGCCGTCGGGTGCGCCGACCAGGACGCCCCGGTCGCCGGCGCTCCGGCCGGACTGGCGGGTGCCGACGGCGACGGACAGCTGGGGGGTGGACCGGGCGGCCGCGGAGCCCGCGGTCTGGACGGTGCAGACGAGCCAGTCGGCGCCGCCGACGGCGGCCGGCCCGGGCAGCCCGTCGGGGGCGCCGACGATGCCGATCGGGGTGCCGCGCTCGGCGCTCTCCAGCGAGCGGGCGGAGACCTGGTCGACCTTCAGCTGGTCGCCGGCGAGCAGTTTGGCGCTGGCCTCGTTGAGCACGGGGTGGAGCAGGCCGCCGGCGAAGACGTACCGGGCGCCGGTCTCCTTGACCACCACCAGGGTGCCGGGCTTCTGCCAGCCGGTCGCGCCGCCGGGCTTGATCATGCCGTAGACGCCGGCGCCGGCGCCGATCAGCAGGGCGACGGCCAGACCGATCGCGGCGCCGCGGTTGGTGCGGCCGACGGGGGTGTCGGGGGCGTCCGGCTCGGCGCGGAGCACGCCTGCGGCGACCCGGCTCATCACGAACAGGTGGGCCTGGACCTGGTCGCGTCGGGACTGCATGCGGTGGTCCTCCTCGGTGCGGGGTTCAGGGGCGGGGAGCGCGGCGCGGTCGCTCGCGCGCCCGGGCGGTGGTGCCCGGTTCAGCCCGCCAGCCCGCGCATCATCTGGTAGAAGCCGAGCACCTGGAGCGCGAGCGGCAGCAGGGCGAGCGCGGCGAGCGAGTGCAGCAGGTCGCCGGCCCGGCCCCAGTAGGGCAGCAGCCGCCGGCCGGGCACCGTCCAGGCGGTCACGGCGAGCGCGGCCGCGGCGAGCAGCAGCACGGCGAACAGGCCGAACCGGCCGGACTGGTCGGTGTCCTGCCCGAACCGCGCGGCCAGCAGGGCGATGCCCAGCGCGCCCGGCAGCAGCACGGCGAGCCGCTGCCGGATGCCCCCGATGTCCCGGGCGTGCAGCAGGAGCAGCACCGACAGGTCGACGGACATCGCGGTCGCGCCCCAGCCGCCGTCCCGGGCGGTGGCGAGCAGGGCGAGGGCGCTCGCGCACACCGTGCCGGCGGCGATGAAGAAGCCGGCCAGGTAGCTGTCGGCGACGAGGCTGCGGGCGAGCACGTCCTCGGCCTCGAAGGGCTCGATCTCCTCCTGGAGCTCGTCGGCGTTGCGGGGCAGCGCGGGCAGCCGCAGGCCGGACAGCTTGAACGCCAGCCCCGGCACGAACGCGCCGAACAGCACGGCGGTGGCGGCGATCACGGCGGCGGAGTGGGTCGTCGGAATGCCGTTGGTGGCCAGCGCGCCCGCGCCCAGGGCAAGCGCGGCCGCCACCAGCAGCCCGGCGAAGAACGGACCGGCCCCGACCAGGGCGAGCGCCAGCACGGTGGCGCCGACCGCCACCGAGCCGCCCGCGAGCAGCCGGGCCGGGCCGGTGACCCCGGGCAGCAGCGCGGCGGCCGCGGCCGCGTAGGCGATGCCGGTGGCGCCGAGCGCGGTACCGGCCGGAGCGTCGCCGACCAGTCTGGTCGCCGCGCCGCCGGCGGCGAGCAGCAGCACGGCGGTGACGGCGGCCGCGGCGCAGCGGGGGCCGTCCGGTCCTGGCTGGGCGAGCAGCAGCAGGCCGCCGGCCAGCGCGACCAGGGCGAGGGCCAGCGCGAAGTGGTGGGTGGCGGCGGGCCGCCAGGAGTCGCCGCGGGCGATGGTGCCGGCCCGGACGCCGTCCACCAGGTCGTCGAAGTGCACCTCGGGCAGTGCTTCCTGGCCCGGGCGGAGGAAGAGCTCCTCGCCGTCGTGCAGTCCGAGCCCCTCCAGGGTGCGCTCCTCGTCCAGCGGCGGGCCGCCGGCGCGCTGGAGCACCCAGCCGGAGTGCTCGGTGCCGCCCTCCTCGACGGCGGAGCCGGCGTAGCCGAGGACGGCGGGCAGCAGGTCGGCGAGGACGACGTCGCCGGGGAGGGCGAGTTCGAACGCGGCCTCGGGGGCGCGGAACCTCAGCCGGACCAGCCCTGCCGCCACCGTGGTACCGCTCACCTGTCGCGCCCTCCCGTGGAGCCCCGGCCTGCCCGGTCTCCCGTTGAACAACTACGGGCGGCGCGGGGCGGACGGTTCACCGGCACCGGCCCCCGGTTCCGCGCGCACCCCCGGTGAACCGCCGGGGCCCCGCGGGCCGTACGCCTGAGTGCGGCCCGGCCTCAGGGCTTGTCCGAGCCTCCGGGCCCACCGCCACCCAGCGGCGTCACCGGCGCCGCGAGAGGAGAACCCCCGTTGAGCGTGGTCGTGGTCGACCGTCCGCCCCGGCGCCCCGGACCGGCGATGCCGGACGGCGAGCTCCAGTTGCAGGAGCCGCCGGTCCTGCCGGAGCAGCAGAGCGGCATGTCCAACATGATCGCCATGGCGCCGATGGCGCTCAGCTCGCTCTCGATGGTGATGATCTTCCTCAACCCGCAGTCCAACGGCGGGCCGCTCACCTACGTGGCGATGGGCATGATGGGCCTGTCCGCCGTCGGCATGCTGGTGACCCAGCTGATCCGCGGCGCCAGCGACCGCAAGCGCCAGCTGCGCGGCGAACGCCGGGACTACCTGCGCTACCTCTCCCAGATGCGCCGCCAGGTCCGCCGCCACATCGTCAACCAGCGGCAGGCGCTCGCCTGGCGCCACCCCGACCCGGCCGTGCTCGGCTCGCTGGTCCGCACCTCGCGGCTGTGGGAGCGGCGCGCGGCCCACCCGGACTTCGGCGACGTGCGGATCGCCACCGGCGCCCAGCGGCTGGCGGTCAGGCTGGCGCCGCTGGCCACCCAGCCGGTGGAGGACCTGGAACCGCTGTGCGCGCACGCGCTGCGCCGGTTCATCCACGCGTACGGCTCGATCGCGGACCAGCCGATCGCCGTCCACGTGCGCGGTTACGCCCACATCCTGCTGCGCTGCGAGCACCCCGGGGAGGAGGGCGCCCCGGCCGGTGCGGCCTCCTCCGGCGAACCGGACCAGGCAGGCCCCGGCGGCCTGGTCGGCGCCACGATCGGCGCGCCCGCCGCCGACCCGGACGCCGCCGGAGCGCCGGCCGATCCCGGGCCGGCCCGCGCCCTGGCCCGCGCGATGATCGCCCAGCTCGCCTTCTTCCACGCCCCGGACGAGCTGCGCGTCGCCGCCGCCGTCTCCCCCGAGCTGCGCGAGGACTGGGCCTGGCTGAAGTGGCTGCCGCACGCCCTGCACCCCACCGAGACGGACGGCGCCGGCCCGGTGCGCCTGGTCGCCGACTCGATGCTGGAGCTGGAGCAGCTGCTGGGCCCGGAGTTCACCGACCGCCCGCCCTACGAACCGGACGCGCAGCCGGGCCGGGACGAGCCGTTCACGCTGATCGTCCTGGACGGGGTCAAGCTGCCCGCCGGCAGCCGGGCCCTGCTGGCCGGCTACCGCAACGCCGTCCTGCTGGACCTCTCCGGGGCCGTCGAGTGGCAGCACGCGCCGTTCCGGCTGCGGCTGCGGATCAGCGGCGGCCGGCTGGACCTGGTCGCCGCCGACCGCAACCGGCGCGACGAGGTCACCCCGCTCGGCCGCGCGGACGCGCTGCTCCTCCCGGCCGCCCGCCGCTTCGCCACGGTGATGTCCCCGTACCGGCTGGGCGACTCGCGCGACGCCTCCGAGCCGCTCAGCACCGACTTCGACCTCACCTCGCTGCTGGGCGTCAACGACCTGTACCAGCACGACGTCGCCCGCAGCTGGGCGGACCGCCCGCGCGGACAGCGGCTGCGGGTGCCGATCGGCGTCGGCGCGGACGGCAACCCCGTCGAACTGGACCTCAAGGAGTCCGCGCAGGGCGGCATGGGCCCGCACGGGATGCTGATCGGTGCCACCGGCTCCGGCAAGTCCGAGCTGCTGCGCACCCTGGTGCTGGCGCTCGCGCTCACCCACTCCTCCGAGACGCTCAACTTCGTCCTGGTGGACTTCAAGGGCGGCGCCACCTTCCTCGGTCTGGACGAACTCCCGCACACCTCTGCGGTGATCACCAACCTGGCGGACGAGGCCGCCCTGGTCGACCGGATGCGCGACGCCCTGCACGGCGAGCTGAACCGCCGCCAGGAGTTGCTCCGCTCGGCCGGCAACTACAGCTCGCTGCTGGACTACGAGACCGCCCGGGCCGGCGGCGCCCAGCTCGACCCGCTGCCGACGCTCTTCATCGTGGTCGACGAGTTCAGCGAACTGCTCTCCGCGCACCGCGACTTCATGGACCTGTTCATCATGATCGGGCGGCTCGGCCGCTCGCTCGGCGTCCACCTGCTGCTCGCCTCGCAGCGCCTCGACGAGGGCCGGATGCACGCCCTGGAGTCCCATCTGTCGTACCGGATCGGCCTGCGCACCTTCTCCGCGATGGAGAGCCGCGGCGTGCTCGGTGTGCCGGACGCCTACCAACTGCCCTCCCAGCCCGGCAACGGCATCCTGCGCAGCGACATCGCCACCCTCACCCGGTTCAAGGCGGCGTACGTCTCCGGCCCGTACCGGCGCCGGCGCGGAGCGGCCCAGCAGGCCGCGGCGGCCGGCCAGATCGTCCCCTACGGCACCGAGTACACCGCGCCGCGCCGGCCCGACCCGGAGGTCGTGGCGGCCGAGGCGGCCCGCCTGGCCGCGGAGGAGGAGAGCACCGCCACCCTGCTGGACCTGGCCGCCGAGCGGATGCTCGACGTCGGCCCGCCCGCCCACACGGTCTGGCTGCCGCCCCTGGAGACGCCGCCCACCCTGGACGAACTGCTGCCGCCGCTCGCGCCGTCCCCGCACCACGGCCTGGCGCCCGACGGCCGCCCGGCGGTCGGTACCCTGACCGTCCCGGTGGGCGTGGTGGACCGCCCGTTCCAGCAGATGCGCGAACTGCTCACCGCCGACCTCTCGGCCGCCGGCGGCCACGTCGGCATCGCGGGCGGCCCGCAGAGCGGCAAGAGCACCATGCTGCGCACCCTGATCGCCGGCCTGGCGCTCACCCACACCCCGCGCGAAGTCCAGTTCTACTGCCTGGACTTCGGCGGCGGCACGCTCTCCGCGCTGCGCGGGCTGCCGCACGTCGGCGGGGTCACCGGCCGGCACGACCCCGAGCGGGTCGGGCGCACCCTGGCCGAGATCAACACCGTCATCGCCCGCCGCGAGCAGTCCTTCGCCCAGCTGGGCATCGACTCGATGGCCACCTTCCGCCGCCGCCGGGCGGCCGGGGACCCGGCGCTGGCGGACGACCGCCACGGCGACGTGTTCCTGGTGGTCGACGGCTGGAACACCATGCGCCAGGAGTTCATGGACTACCTGCCCGTGCTCACCCTGATCGCCGGACGCGGCCTCAACTACGGCGTGCACCTGGTGGTCACCGCCGCCCGCTGGGGCGAGCTCTCCAGCGGGCTGCGCGACCAGCTCGGCACCCGCTTCGAACTGCGGCTCGGCGACCCGATCGACTCCATGATCAACATGCGGGCCGCCGAGACCGTCCCCCGCGTCCCAGGCCGCGGCCTGACCCAGGACCGGCTGCACTTCCTCACCGCGCTCCCCCGCATCGACGGCCTCGGCGACAGCGAGAGCCTCACGGACGGCGTCGAGGACCTGGTCGACGCCGTCAACGACCACTGGACGGGCCCGGGCGCACCCGAGGTGCGGATGCTGCCGCTGCGGCTCGACGCCGCCACGCTGCCCGCGCCCGAGGGCCGGCTGCGGGTCCCCATCGGCCTGGAGGACACCGCGATCTCCCCGCTCTGGCACGACTTCGAGGAGTCGCCCCACCTGCTGGTGGTCGGCGACAGCGAGAGCGGCAAGACCAACCTGCTGCGCCTGATGGTCTCCGCCATCACCTCCGCCTACACGCCCGCCGAGGCCCGGATCATGCTCGTCGACTTCCGGCGCGGGCTCTACGACAGCGTCCCGGAGGAGTACCGGCTCGGCTACGCCGTCGCCGTGGACGTCCTCCGGCAGGTCGTCAACGGAGCGGCCCGCGCCATGGAGGCCCGGCTGCCCGGGGAGGAGATCACCCCGGCCCGGCTGCGGCTGCGCGACTGGTGGACCGGGCCGGAGCTGTTCATCATCGTCGACGACTACGACCTCATCCCGAGCCAGTCGGGCGCCAACCCGTTCGCCCCGGTCCTCGACCACCTCGCCCAGGGCACCGAACTCGGCCTGCACCTGATCGTCGCCCGCTCGGCGAACGGCATCGGGCGCGCGTACACGGACCAGCTGCTGCGCCGGCTCCAGGACGTCAACACCCCGGTCACCCTGCTCTCCTGCCCGCCGAGCGAGGGCACGCTGTTCGGCAGCGTCAAGCCGCGGGTGCTGCCGCCCGGGCGCGCCCTGCACATCACCCGGCGGCGGGTGGTCCAGGTGCAGACCGGCCTGCTCGCGGAGCCGGAGGAGGGCGGCGACGGGTCCGGGGCGTGAACCGGGGGCCGGGCGGCGTCCGTATACCCGGACGATGAGTCTTTCCCGCACCGGTCCGCCCGCCGGCGACCCCGCACCACCCGCCGCGCCCCGCCGCCGGTTCCCGCGCCTGCGCGGGTCCGGCGGTCCGGTGGCGGCCGTCGCGCCTCCGACCGCCCCGGCCGCCGCCGCGCCCTCGGCCGCCGCCCCGTCGGCCCCGGCCGCGTCGCCCGCGGTGCGGTCCGTGCTGCGCCCGGTCGGGCCGCACTTCGTCATCGCCCCCGCGACCGCCGGCGAGGACGAGCTGTCCGCCGCGGTCGGCGCGCTGCGCCCGGTGCCGGACAGCCTCGTCGTGGTCGCCGCCGCCCCCGACTCGGCCCCCGTGCTGCGCGACCGGATGGCCGACCTCGGCGTCATCGCCCGCTCGCGCGGCGCGGGCACGCTGGTCCTCGCCGCCTCCGGTCTCGCCGCGCTCGCCCCCAACGGCCGCCGCCCCGCCGAGGTGGTCGCCGACCGCGCCGGCGTCCCGGTGATCGCCCCCGACGGTCTGGTGGAGATCACCCCCGACGGCAACCTCAAGGTCGCCGCCCCCGACGGCTCGGCGGAGACCGCCACCTGGTGGCTCTGCGCACCCGGCACCGCGCCGCGCCGCCTGCGCGAGACCGTCGGCGGGGGTGCCGGGCGCGCCGCCCCCGCCGCGCTCCCGGCACCCCCGCCGACGCCCGAACCCGCGCCGCACCCGCAGCACCCGGCGGCGGTCCGGGTGGCCCGGCTGCCCGCCGGATACTGGCTCACCCATCTGAGCGCCCAGCCCGGCGGGCCGTTCCCGGCGCTCGGCCTCCTCGCCGCCCCGCCCGGCGCGCTGGTGCTGCTGGTCGGCACCCCCGGCCAGCCGGTGCTGCTGCCCGAAGACCTCGCCGAGACCGTCCGGACCCTTCCCCTCGGCGGCGCCGCCCTGCTGCTCAGCGCGCCGTGGGCGGCCCCCGACGAACTCTCCGCGCTCACCGGCACCCTGGCCGCCCGTCTCGGCCGCCCCGTCCAGGCCGCCGTCGGCCTGCCCGTGCACGGCCCCGGCGGCCCCACCTCCCGGACGGTCGACGCCCGCGGCCACGCCGGCTGGGAGCCCTACCTGCTGCGGCTCACCGCCTCGGCCGGGCGCCCCACCGTCCCGTCCGCCTGGCGCAACGGCGGCGCGTCCTGGCAGCCCGCCGGGCCCGCGCTGTTCCAGGCCTTCCCGTACTGGTCCCTGGAGGCCGTGCCCGCCGGGCTCTGGCTGCGCCCCGACCCGCCGCACCTGTGCGCCCCGCGCTTCCGCCGGGCCGACCCGGGCCGCCCGCTGCTCATCGTCGGCGAGCGGGACCGCCCGGTCGGCGCCGAGGTGTGGGAGGAGCTGAGCAGCCTGCTCGACCGGCTCCCGGCCGCCGGGGCGCAGAACTTCGGCCTGCTGGCCCACGGCATCCTGGAGCCGGGCTCCGAGCGGACCGCCCGCTTCATCGCCCGGCTGCACGGCCTGGAGTGGCTGGGCTCCGACCAGCCCGGCGATGCGGCGGCGGGCGCCGAGGCGGTCTCGTACGGCCTCGGGCCCGTCCCCGGCCCGGCCCCCGCGCCGGTGTCCGCCCGGCCGGCCCTGGCCGCCGAGCCGGACCCGCTCACCGCGCCCCGGCCCGTCATCACCACCGGCCGGGTCGCGCCCCTCGGCGCCGCGTCGGAACCGCCCGCCGCGGAACTCACCGCCGGGCAGTCCCCCACGGCGGAGTTCCCCACCGCGGAGTTCCCCACGGCGGAGTTCGCCACCACGGGGTTCCCCGCCTCGCAGGTCCCCCCTGCGGAGTTCCCCACCGCCGTACCGGAGCCCCCTGCCCCGACGCGGACCTCCTCCGGTCCGCTGGTGTCCACCGGCGGCACCGGCGAGGCCCCCCGTGGCGGACCGGAGGCGCCCGGCCCGGCCGGCGCCCCCGGCATCCCCGACATCCCCCGGGTGGCCACCAGCAGCAGCGGAGACGCCCCCGGCGCCGTACCGCAACCGCCCGGGCCCGACCGTCCCGCCGCCTCCGCCACGGCGGGCACCGGCGGCGCGGACGAGCCCGCCACGGGGCTCCGGACCCCGGCCGGGACCGAACCCCCCACCACGGCCGCGCCGGAGGCCGAACCGGCTCCGTTGCCGTTCCCGCCTCCGGACCCGCTTCCGCGAACGGGAACGGGAACGGAGCCGGGGCCGGGGCCGGCCCCCGGACCGGACCCCGGCCCCGAGCCCGGCCCCGGGGAACCGGAGCCCTCCGCCCCCGGGCCCGACCCGGAGCCCCTCGCCGTGCACGTCTTCCGGGCCTTCCGGGCCGAGGAGTTCACCGTGCCCGTGGCCGTCAGCAGCCCCGCCGACCGGGAGGCCGTCCGGGCGCTGCTCGGCAGCCACTACCAGCGCTGCGTCGGCCGGGTCGAGGAGGCCGCGACCCGGCTGCCGGGTCTGCGCTCCACCACCAAGGACGACATCAAGGCCGATCTGGCGGCCGTCCTGCTGCACCACGCCGACACCGGTGTCCCGGTGAGCCGGACCGAACTGGCCGCCGAGGCCCGTGCCGGGGGCACCGGCCCGCACCTCGCGTTCCTGAACTGCCTCGGTTCCGGCCTGCGGCGGTTGCCGAGCCACCAGGGTGTGGTGCTGCTCGGCGCGCACGTCGAGCAGGTGGCGGACCTGCTGGCGGCCTATCCGGTCGGCCGCGAGCTGCTGGAGCCCGCACCGCTGGCCGGGCTGACCTCGCCCGCCGTCGAACTCGGCCCGGTCACGGTGGAGTTCGCCGTGCTGTCGGTCACCGCCCGGCGGACTTCCGCCTTCGACTCGGCCGGCGAGGAACCGCAGGCGGTGTTCGCGCCGGGCACCGGCTTCATCGTGGTCGACGTGGAGGCCGCCGACGAGGAGGCCGGCCGCCCCGCCCGGGTCCTGCTGCGCGAGGCGGGCGGCGCGCTGACGGGCGATCCCGCCGAACGGAACGCCGGCGCGCGGGGCCGGGTGCGCGCCTGGCTGACCCGCCGCGACCGGACGGCCCCGGCGGACCGCCGCCAGGTCAGGCGCCCGGAGCGGTTCCGGCTCACCCCGGGCATCGGGCTTCCGCCGACCGAGCCGACCGAGCCACCTGAGCCGGCCGAACCGGACTCCCCTGCGGAGCCGACCGAGCCGAACTGAACCGCCGTCCCGCACCGGCCCGTTGTCCAGAGCGGGGACACGCGGACGCCTGCGGACCCCGAAGCCCCCTGCCGGTGGAGCCCGGCGGACGAAGACCACCACGGAGTCCCCATGCGGTCCCAGCCTGTCCGGCCGATCCGGCCGGCGTCCCTGCGCGTCGCCCTCACGGCCCTGCTCGTGACCGGCGTCCTCCCGGCCCTGCCCGCCGCCGCGGCGCCGGGCCCCACGTCGAGCCCCACGGCCAAGTCCAATACTCCGAAGCCGCCCGCGACCGGCCGGCCCCACCGGACCACCCAGCCGTCCGGCACCCCCTCCGGCCACCCGTCCGGCTCTCCGTCGCCCTCCGGCCACCCGTCCGGCTCACCGTCCGGTCCCGCCACCGGCTCCGGCGACCTCACCGACCCCCGGCTCAAGGACATCGCCCAGCAGTTCGTCTCCACTGCCGAGAACTCCTCGCTCGACTGGAAGGCCCAGTTCGCCTACCTCGAGGACATCAAGGACGGCCGCGGCTACACCGGCGGCATCGTCGGCTTCTGCTCCGGCACCGGGGACATGCTCGATCTCGTCCGCCACTACCGCGAGTTGAAGCCCGGCAACCCACTGGCCGAGTACCTGCCCGCCCTGGAGAAGGTGAACGGCTCCGCCTCGCACTCCGGGCTGGACCCGGACTTCGCGTCCGCCTGGAAGAAGGCCGCCGCCGACCCGGCGTTCCGCCAGGCCCAGGAGGACATGCGCGACCGGGTCTACTTCAACCCGGCGGTCTCCCAGGCGAAGACGGACGGTCTGCACGCGCTCGGCCAACTCGCCTACTACGACGCCATCGTGATGCACGGCCCGGGCAACAGCGCGGACAGCTTCGGGGGCATCAGGGCCGCCGCGCTGAAGAAGGCGAAGACGCCCGCCCAGGGCGGCGACGAGAAGGCGTACATCGCCGCGTTCCTCGACGCCCGCGCCGCCGCCATGCGCACCGAGGCGGCCCACGACGACACCAGCCGGGTCGACACCGCCCAGCGGGTCTTCCTCCAGGCCGGCAACCTCGATCTGCACACCCCGCTGGTGTGGAAGGTCTACGGCGAGACGTTCCGGATCGACAAGTAGGCGCGGGGCGGGGCCGCCGGGACCGGCAGCCCCGCCCCACCCGCGGTCACCAGGGCCGGGCCGGCGCCGTCCGCTCGGCCGGGACGCCGCGGACCGCCTCGCGCCCGACCTCGCGCCCCGTCTCCACCGGACGCGTGCTCTGCCCGCCGACGGTGCCGGGGCCCGGGTCCGAACTGGTCCTGATCCGCGACGCCGACGCCGGCCCCAACGCGGCCCGGCCGGCCGAGGCGCGCTGATCCGTCACCACCCCGGCGGTCCTGCGCACCGCGTCGGTCAGGACCGTGGCCGACTCCAGGGCGTCCAGCCGCAGCACGAAGTTCCGCTCGGTGGGGTCACCGCCCGGCCAGTCGACGTCCTTGCTGCGGACGATCCGGCTGCGGAGCCCGCCCTCCCCCGCCGAGACCGGGCCGGGAATCACCCGGACGTTGGGCCGCCAGCCGGCGCCCCAGCTGTGTTCCAGCGCCAGCGTCCACTCGTCGTCCCGGACGTCGAACCACGCGCCCACCCGGCCGGCCAGCACATTGGTGCCGTACGGGCTGCGGATCACCACCCGCTGGTCATAGTCGGCGTCCTTGCCGATCACCGTGACCCTCCACGGCCCGTTCATACGCAGCACGGCTGTCCTCCCAAGCGTCGGCGCACGAGTGCCGATCGGCCCCGTACCTCCCTCGACGGACCACTCCCCGGCTCCGGTTCACCCGCGCGGCCGCCCCGGCCGCCCCGCACCGGCCGCGCCGGGCCCACCTCCGGAGCCCGCCTGTCGCGTTCATGTAACGAATCGACCTACCGTCGAAGAATTTCCGGTAACGGCCGGGCGTTCACCCGGTGTCCACGAGCCGCCCGACTCCCCGCCCCACGACGGGAAAGTCCGGGTATTCCCGCCACCGCCCGGTCCGACAGGCCCCCCTGACACCGGCTCCGACCTGGCTAGACTGCCGCTGCAACTGCCCGAAGAGGGTCAGAAGAGGGTCAATCGGGGAGATCCGGGCGGGGGAGGCTGAGGTGTTCGTTCGCCTATTGGGGCCGGTCGAGCTGCGGACCGCCGACGGCCGCGTCCTCGAACCCGCCGGAGCCAAGCGCTGCGCCGTACTCGCCCTGCTGGCCATGGAGCTGGGGCGGACCGTCCCGGTGGAGCGGTTCTTCGAGCTGCTCTGGGGCGACGAACCACCGGCCCAGGCGCGGGCCGCGCTCCAGGGCCACATCGCCGCGCTGCGCAAGCTCTTCGCCGGATCACCGTTCACGCTCGCCACCCGCGCGCCGGGCTACCGGCTCGACGGCGAGGCCCGGCTCGTGGACGCCCTGCACTTCACCCGGCTGTGCGCGCAGGCCGCCGAGGAGAGCGGACCGGAGCAGTGCGAGCAGGTGGACAGGCTGCTCCGCGAGGCGCTCGGCCTCTGGCGCGGCACCGCCCTGGCCAACCTCCCCGAGACCCCGCTGCGCCGCTCCCTCGCCGGCCAGCTGCACGGTGCCCGCACCCGCGCCCTGGAGAGCTGGTCGGCGTACCGGCTGCGGGCCGGCCGGGGTGCGGACGCGATACCGGAGCTCGAACGGAGCGTCCACGCCGACGAGTTGCACGAACCGGTCGCCGCCCTGCTGGTGCGCTGCCTGTACCAGGCCGGACGCTTCCCGGACGCGCTCGCCGTCTACCACCGGGCCCGCCGCCGGCTCGCCGCAGAGCTGGGCATCCCGCCCGGGCGGACGCTGCAGTCCGCCGTCGACGACATCCTGGCCGACGACGCCTCCGCGGCGGCGGCCGGGCGGCCCGGCCCGGCGACCGCCCCCGCCGACGGCACGCGGCCGGCGGCCGACGACGGCCAGGTGGCCCGCCTGCTGCCACGCCGCTTCGGCCGGTTCGTCGGCCGCACGGCGGAACTGCGATGGCTGGACACGGAGTGCGGGCCGGACCGCCGCGGCAGCCTGGCCGTGGTGGCCGGCCCGGCGGGCGCCGGCAAGACGGCCACCGTGGTCGAGTGGGCGCACCGCGGCGCCGACGCGTTCCCGGACGGCCAGCTCTTCGCGGACCTTCAGGGCTTCGGCCCCGACCACGACGCCCGGCCGGCCGACGTCCTGGACCGGTTCCTGCGGGCGCTCGGCACCCCGGAGCACGAACTGCCGCCGGACGCGCCGTCCCGGGCCGCGCTCTACCGGTCGCTGACCCGGCAGCGCCGGCTGCTGGTCGTCCTGGACAACGTCCGGGCCGCCGAGTCCATCGCCGATCTGCTGCCGGCCGGACCGGGCTGCGCCACCGTCGTCACCAGCCGCAACTCGCTGGAGGATCTCGTGGTCACCGAGGGCGCCGCTCCGCTCCGGCTCGGCCCGCTGCCCGCCGCCGACGCGCTGCTGCTCCTGGAGCACGCCCTCACCCCGGCCCGGGTCCGCGCCGAACCGGAGGCCGCCGCCCGGCTGGTGGAGCTCTGCGACCGGCTCCCGCTCGCCCTCCGGATCGCCGCCACCCGGCTCGCCGCCCAGCCCGGCTGGGCGATCGCCGAGCTGCTGCCCGAACTCACCGACGAGTCGACCCGGTTGCGGGCCCTGGAGACCCGGGGCACGGTCGGCCTGCGCACGGCCCTCGACCGGACGGTGCGCCGGCTGCCGTCCGTCGCCGAGGGCCTGCTCGCGCTGCTCGCCGCCCACCCCGGCCCGGAGACCGACGCCCACGGGGCGGCCGCGCTGCTGGGCTCCGACACCGGCACCGCCCGCCGCGCGCTCGGTGCGCTGGCCGCGCACCATCTGCTCACCGAGAGCAGCCCGGGCCGCTACCGCCGGCCTGAGCTGATCCGTCTGTACAGCGCCGATCTGCTGGCCGAGCGCACCGAGTACACCAGGACGCTCGCCGTCACCTCGCTGCTCGACCACTGTCTGGCCGCCACCGCCCAGGGCGCCGCCCTGCTCCAGCCCGGCCTGGCCGCCGTCGGACCGCCGTCCGGCCCCCTTCCCGGACCGAACGGCCGGCCCGGCCCCCGGTTCACCGGGGTCCGCACCGCGCTGGCCTGGTTCCAGGCCGAGGAGCCCACCGTGCGCGCCCTGGTCGCCCGGGCCGCCGAGACCGGCGACCACGATCGCGCCTGGCGGCTCGCCGACCTGGCCGACCGGCTCTACGAGCCCGCCGGGCGCCCCGTCGACCGGGTGACCTGCCTGCGTGCCGGGCTCCGGTCCGCCCGGCGGACCGGTGAGCAGACCGCCGTCGCGTCGCTGGAGTGCGGCCTCGCCGAGGCCCTGGGCGGCGCCGGCCGCACCGACGAGGCCCAGGCGCTCGCCATCGAGGCCGTCGCCCGCGGCGCCGCCACCGGAGGCGAGATCCGGGTCCGCGCGCTGACCGTCCTCGCGGTCGCGACCGCCGGGCGCGGCGGGATCGCCGAGGGCATCCGGCTGGGCGAGCAGGCGGTCGCCCTGGCCCGCACCCACGGTCCGGCCGGGTACGCGCCGTTCGCCCATGCCCGCACGGCCGACCTGTACGGCCTCGTGGGCGACGGCCCGGCCGCGCTGCGCCACGCCCGCAAGGCCCGCCGGCTGCTCGCCGACCACCCCGAGGCCGCCGGCCACCTCACCGCGATGGCCGCCGAGGCCCACGCCCTGTCCCTGCTCGACCGCCCGGCCGAGGCCGAGCGGGCCTGGCGGGAGACGGTGGAGCGGTGCCGGGACGCGGGCACCGTCCGCCTCCACGCCGCGGCCGAACGCCGCTTCGCGGACTTCCTGGCCGCCTCGGGCCGCCCGGCCGGGGGCGCCGGGCAGCCGCACGGCGCGGTCGCCCCGTCCGGCCGGCCCGGTGGCACCACGGTGGTCCGGCAGTCGGACCGGCGGGCGGCCGATCTGTGCCGCTGACCGCTCACACCTGAGCGGCCGGCGGGGGCGACGCCACTCGGCCCGCACCCCGCCGACGGGCCGCCGTAGCGGCGGTTCGGCCCGGTGGAGCGGAGGTTCAGGCGGTGCGACGCCGGTGCTGGTGCCGCGCGGCGACCAGCACACCCGCGCCGATCAGCACCGCGCCGCCGCCGACACCCGCGATCAGGGCGCCGTCGCCGCCACCGCCGGTGTGCGCGAGGCCCCCGGGGACGGGCCCGGCGCTCTCGGACGGCGGCGCCGGGACGCTCGGGCTCACGGACGGCGAGGGCGACGCGCTGCCGGACGGCGTCGGACTGGCCGACGGTCCCGGCGTCCGGCTGGACGTCCCGGTGGGCGTGGGCGTCCGGCTCGGGGTGTGCGTGGCGGTCGGCGTCGGAGTGCCGGTGGGCGTGGGCGTCGTGGGCGTCGTGGTCGGCGTGGGGGTGGCGGTCGGCGTGGGCGTCGCCGTCGGGGTGGGCGTCGGCGTGGCCGTCGGGGTGGGGGTGGGGGTCGGCGTGGGCGTCGGCGTGACGCAGAGCGGCACGTCGGCGATCCGCTTCTCGATCTGGGTGTCGGCGAGCTGGTAGCGCCAGGTGTCACCCTTGCCCGAGTAGCTCACCGTGACCTTCACCGAGCCGTGGCCCTCGACGGTGCCGCGGTACCGCTCGTCACTGCCGGCCCGGGTGAGCGTGTACTCGCCCGAGGAGCGGTAGTTGTTGCCCAGGACCAGGTCCACCCGGCCGGCCTCGGTTCGGCAGCCGACGGTCAGTGAGGCGTCGCTCGGATGCCAGGCGAACGCCGTCCCGGAGCCGGCCACCGCGAGCGCCCCGACCGCGCAGCCGGTCACGACGACGGCTCGAACATGTTTCATCGCGCATCTCCTTCAGGTCCCGCAGGACGCAGTCCCCGGGGCCGGTGGTCACCGGTCCCGCCACTGTCGTCTACGGGACCGAACCGCCCTGCGGTTCAGTCCGCGGCGCCCCCGGACGCCTCCGCCCGTCCCCTCCGCCGCCGCCGCGCCGGCGACGTCCGGCCGGTCCACCGGGTGGTGAACCGGCGACCGCCGACGCGCCGTTGACCAGGGCGGAGGCCGTGGAACAGGTCGGCACCCGGTCCGGAGTGAACACGGTCCGGGCGCCGGACGGCCACCACCGGGCCGCCCGCCGTCGCCCCTGACGCGGTGGGCCTCCCGGAGCACGGACGGGGTGTCCGACGGCCGCCCGCTCACGGCCGGCCGGACACCGCCGGGTGCGACCGCACCCGGCGGACCGACCGTGCGCCTGCCGTCCCCGGCCCGCCAGACCCGACCCGACCCGACCCGACCCACCGGACCCGACAAGGAGGCCCCGACCGTGCGCACGCCCCTGCTGGTCCTCGTGGTCCTCGCCCTCGCCGCCGTCTCCGGACCGCACCGGGCCGGACCGGACCCGTCGGTCACCGAACGCCCGCCACAGACCACCGCGCGGCACGCATCCACGCACCACGCGTCCACGCACCACGCAGAAGAGCGCCCGGCCGCGGAGCGCTCCGCCGCCGGCGTCTCCCGCTCCGGCGTCCGGGTGGACCTCTCCCGCCAGGTCCGCTGACCGGGCGGAGCACCGCCCGCTCCCCCGGCCCCGGCCCCGGCCCCCGACCCCGTCCGCGGCCCTCCGGCCCCGCACCGGCCGTGAACACCGGGCGCGGCGCCGGAGAACGCACGGCGAATTGCGGGCGTACATCGGGTGACGTAGCGCGCGCCGGATTCCGCCCCGACCGTGCAACGGCGGGGCCCAGGGCCCAACGACCCGTCCCACCGGCCGACCGGACGGGATGTCAGGCGTGGTTAGACTGCGGCCTGCCTCTCGACGAGGACCAGAAGCGGGGGCTCTGACCTGGGGGAACTGTGTTTGTTCGGCTCATGGGGGCGGTTGAGCTGAGGACGGCGGACGGCCGTACCCTCACCCCGCCCGGCGCGAAGCGGTGCGGGGTCCTGGCCCTGCTGGCGCTCGACCTCGGCCGGACCGTCCCGGTGGAACGGTTCTTCGAGCTGCTCTGGGGCGACGAGCCGCCCGCCCAGGCCCGGGCCGCGCTCCAGGGCCACATCGCCGCGCTGCGCAAGCTGATCGCCGGCTCCCCGCTCACCCTGCTGACCCGCACACCCGGCTACCGCCTCGACGGCCCGGCCGACTCGGTGGACGCGCTGCTCTTCGAACACCTCTGCGCCCGGGCCGCCGGGGAGGAGGCCCCGGACGGCGACGAGCGCGCCGCCGGGCTGCTCCGCCAGGCCCTCGACCTCTGGCACGGCGCGGCCCTGGCCAACCTGCCCGACACCACGCTGCGCCACGCCCTCGCCGACCGCCTCGACGAGGGCCGCGCCCGGGCGCTGGAGTCCTGGGCGGAGCGTCTGCTCCGGCTCGGCCGGGGCGCCGACGCGATCCCCGACCTCGACCGCGCGGTGGAGGCCGACGGGCTGCGCGAGCCGCTCTGCGCCCTGCTGGTCCGCTGTCTGCACCAGGCCGGCCGGCTCTCGGACGCGCTCGCCGCCTACCGCCGGGCCCGTCGCCGGCTCACCGCCGAACTCGGGGTCTCCCCCGGCCGGACCCTCCAGTCCGCCGTCGACGACGTCCTCGCGGCCGACCCCCGGGAGCCCGGCCGGGGCCGCGTCCGGCCGGACTCCGGCCCGTCGGCGGCCCGCCAGCTCCCCCGCCGGGCCGCCGGCTTCGTCGGCCGGGCGGCCGAGCGGCGCTGGCTGGACGCCGAGTGCGGAGCCGGCCGCCGCAGCGGCAGCCTGGCCGTCGTGGTGGGCCCGGCGGGCGCCGGCAAGACCGCCACCGTGGTGCAGTGGGCGCACGACGCGGCCGACGCCTTCCCCGACGGGCGGCTCTTCGCCGACCTGAACGGTTTCGGCCCCGGCCACCGCGCCCAGCCGGCCGACGTCCTGGGCCGGTTCCTGGGCGCACTGGGCGCCCAGGAGAGCGAGCTCCCCGAGGACCTCCCCGCCCGGGCCGCGCTCTACCGCTCGCTCACCGGCCGGCGCCGGCTGCTGGTCGTCCTGGACAACGTCCGCGACGCCGAGGAGGTGGCCGACCTGCTGCCGGCCGGACCGGACTGCGCCACCGTGATCACCAGCCGCAGTTCGCTGGAGGACCTGGTGGTGACCGAGGGCGCCGCCCTGCTGCGGCTCGGCGCACTGCCCGCCGACGACGCCTTCAGCCTGCTGGAGCACCTGCTCACCCCGGCCCGGGTGCGCGCCGAGCCCGCGGCCGTCGCCCAGGTCGCCGAGCTGTGCGACCGGCTCCCGCTGGCCCTGCGGATCGCCGCCGCCCGGCTCGCCGCCCAGCCCGGCTGGGGGATCGCCGACCTCGTCCCCGAACTCGCCGACGAGCGCACCCGGTTGCAGGCCCTGGACACCCAGGGCACGATCAGCGTGCGCACCGCGCTCGGCCTGACAATACGTCACCTCTCCTTCACGGCACAGAACCTGCTCGCCCTGCTGGCCGTCCACCCCGGGCCCGAGGTCGACGCGCACGCCGCCGCGGCCCTGCTGGGCACCGACCCCGCCGAGGCCCGCCGCGCGCTCTCCTCGCTCGCCGCCCACCACCTGCTCGCCGAGGGCACCCCCGGCCGCTACGGCCGGCACGACCTGATCCGGCTCTACGGCGCCGAACTCCTCGCCGAGCGGCCCGAGTCCGAGCGCACCGCCGCCACCCGGGCGCTGGTCGACCACTACCTCACGGTCGCAGCGCACGGCGCCGCCCTGCTCCAGCCGGGCATCGACTGCTTCGGCCCGCCGCCCGCCCTCCCCTCGCCGTCCGGGCCGCGGCTGTCCACCGTCCGGTCGGCGCTGGACTGGTTCCGGGCCGAGGAGCCGACCATCCGCGGCCTGGTCACCTCCGCCGCCGACCTCGGCGACCACGACCGCGCCTGGCGCCTGGCCTACCTGGCCAACTGCCTGTACTACGGCACCGGCCGCCGCACGGACCGGGTGAGCTGCCTGCGGGCCGGGCTGCGCTCCGCGCTGCTGACCGGCGACCCGACCGCCGTCGCGCTGATGGAGGCTTCGGCCGCCCGCGCCCTCAGCGGCACCGGCCGCGCCGAAGAGGCCCACCGGCTGGCCGCCCGGGCGGTCGCCCGGACCGCCGACACGGGCGGGAACGTCCATGTGCACGCCCTCACCGTGCTCGCCGTCGCCACCGCGGCCCGCGGCGAGTTCGGCGAGGCCGTCCGGCTCGGCGAACAGGCGGTCGCCCTCACCGAGGAGCACGGCCTGACCGAGCATGCACCGTTCACCCTCAGCAACACCGCCGCCCTGCACGGCTTCGCCGGCGATGCCGGACAGGCCCTGCGGCGGGCCAGGCAGGCCCGCACCCTGCTCGCCGACCACCCGGAGGCCACCTTCCAGCTCTCCGCGATGGTCAACGAGGCGCACGCGCTGCAACTGCTCGACCGCCCGGCCGAGGCGGCCCGGGCCTGGCAGCACACGCTGGAGCTCTGCCGCGCGGCCGGCACCGTCCATCTGCACGCCGTGGCCGAGCGCCACTTCGCGGACTTCCTGCTCGACTCCGGCCGCCCCGCCGAGGCCGCCCGGCACCTGCGCACCGCCGCCGGCCTGTCCGCCGGACTCGGCGACACCACCGTGGTCCGGCAGTTGGAGGAGCGGCTGGCCGCACTCAGACCCGCCTTACGGCAGTGACGGGTTCACCAGCTCCGCCAGCAGCGACTGCACCCCGTCCTCGCCGAAACGGTGCACCAGGAGCGCGACCCATTCCACCGCCTCCGCCCGCTCCAGCGGGGTCCAGGTGGCCACGGACGGGTGCTCGTCCACCACCAGCGCCTCGGCGACCAGCCGCAGCCCGTCCGGCACCAGGGGCAGCCTGGTTCTGCCGAGCCCCCGCACGGCCAGCACCCGGGCCGCCCGCGCGACCTCGTACCCGCTCGCCGACGGCACCGCGAGCCCACCGCCGACCGGGAAGTCCAGGCCGTCCGCACCGTCCGGGGCACCCGGGACGCCCGGATCGTCCGGCTCGCCCCGGTCCGCGGCCGACCCGGCCGCCGGCTCCTCGGCGAGCCAGCCCGCGATCAGCTCCCGGGCCTCCCGCTCCCCCGTGATGTCCTCCATGCCCGCAAGCATGCCAGCGCCCCGCTCCATCATCATCACCGTCATGTGAACGAGAACGGCTGTCACCCCGCCCGGCGTTCACCGGTGACGCGCGCCCGACGGGAAATGTCCGAGACCCGCCCCTGGGCACCTCCGCGGCTCACGGGTCCTCGACGACGCGGATGACGGCGTTGGGGCAGAGCGCCGCGGCCAGCCGGGCGGCGCGGTGCAGCTCCGGCGGCGGGTGCTTCTCCAGCAGCACGACGGTGCCGTCGTCCTCCGACTGGTCGAAGAGCTCGGGCGCGGTGAGCACACACTGCCCGGCGCCACGGCAGCGGTCGTGGTCGATGTCGATCCGGATCTTCATGGTGCGGTCACCCGTCCCAGGTGAGCGGAAGCGCGTGGACGCCGTAGATGGCCATGTCGTGGCGCATCGGCACCTGCTCCGGCAGTACCGCCAGGCGCAGCGTCGGGAAGCGCCGGAAGAGCGCGGGGAAGGCCACCTCCATCTCCACCCGGGCCAGTTGCTGGCCCAGGCACTGGTGGATCCCGTGTCCGAAGGCGACGTGCTGGGAGAGCTCGCGGGTGAGGTCCAGCCGGTCGGGGCTCCGGAAGTGCTCCGGGTCCCGGTTGGCCGCGGCCAGCGAGGCGACCACGGTCTCCCCGGCGCGGACGTGGTGGCCGGCGATGTCCACGTCCTCGGTGGCGACCCGCACCGTGCCGAACTGCACGATGGTCAGGTAGCGCAGCAGTTCCTCGATCGCGTGGCCGGTGAGCTCCGGGTGTTCCCGCAGGTCGCGCAGTTGCCCGGGGTGGGTCAGCAGGGTGAAGGTGCCCAGTGCCAGCATGTTCGCCGTGGTCTCGTGGCCGGCGACCAGCAGCAGACGGCCGATCCCCGCCAGTTCCTCGTCGGTGAGCCCGGACTCCGGGCCGTCGTCCGCCAGCAGGGCGCTGAGCAGGGCGTCGTCGGGGTGCTTCCGCTTCCGGGCCGCCAGGTCGAGCATGTAGTCGCGCAGGGCGTCCCGGGCCGCCAGCGCGGTGTCCTCGTCCACCTCCAGGTTGAGCAGGGTCGAGGTCCAGCGCTGGAACCTGTCGCGGTCGTCGTAGGGCACGCCGAGCAGTTCGCAGATGACCAGGGAGGGGATCGGCAGGGCGAACGTCCGCACCAGGTCCACCGGGGGCCCGGCGCGCTCCATCGCGTCCAGGTGGTCGGCGGTGATCTGTGCGATCCGGGGTGCCAGGGCGCGCATGCGGCGCACGGTGAAGTAGCGGGTGAGCATCCGCCGGTAGTGGGTGTGCTCCGGCGGGTCCATGGTGATGAGCAGGCCGGAGCGGGCTCCGACGTCCTCGGGCCGGACCGGGATCCGGCGTACCGGGGAGGAGGCCCGCAGCCGGTCCGAGCTGAACCGGTCGTCCGCCAGCAGGGCGCGGACGTCCTCGTGCCGGGTCAGCAGCCAGCCGGTCTTTCCGTCGGGGAAGGACAGCCGGGCGACCGGATCGTGCGCGCGCAGGTGCTGGTACTCCGGCGGCGGATCGAACGGGCAGGTGCGGTGCATCGGCAGCGTCATCGCCGTGGGCTGGGCTGTACTCATGGAAGGTATTCCCTTCTCCAGCCATTCTGTTGCGCCCCCACTCGCAGGGTAGTACGACTCCCCTCCGTCCGGGAGGTCTCGCCCCCGCCCGGCCCCGGCGCCTCCCCGTGCCCGGGGGCCCTCGTCCCGCACCGGCACGTGCATCGGCACGGGCGCGCACGGCGTCCCCGGCGGCGGCTATCGCTCCTTCTCCCGGGAGAGACGGCCCGGGGACGGCACCGGAAGGCGGGCCGGAACGCTCGACGGCCACCACGACCCCCCGTTCCAGGAGTATGGTTGACGCCTCGTCAACCACCGTACTTGGCGCACCCCATCCGTCACCCTGCGCGTTCGGACGCATACCGGTTTGGGTACGTACCTCAGCGCGCCCGAGGGCCGGGCGGCAAGGCGCGAGGAGACTGGGCACCGATGGATCAGAACCACATTCCCCCGACCGTACGACGGACATACGGCGCGGACGATCTCGCACGAGCGGCCAGCTTCGCGGGGGGCTTCATCAACTTCGGTGACTGGAGCGGAATCGACACCGCATCACCGACCACCGAGGACCGGGTGCACAGTCAGGAGGAGTTGTACCGCCGGGTGTTGCGGGCCTTCCCGGCACCGACCGAGCGGCTGCGGCTGGCCGAGGTCGGCTGCGGGCGGGGGCTGGGTGCGACACTCGCCCTGCGCGAGTTCCGCTTCGCGGCGGTGACCGGGGTGGACATCCACCCGGACCAGATCGAGCGCGCCCGTACGGTCAACGCCAAGGCCATGGCCGTCTTCCCGGACCGGCTCGCCTACGCCCTCGGCTCGGCCGACAAGCTGCCGTTCCCGAACGGCTCGCTGGACGGCGTCTACTCGGTCGAGGCGGCCCAGCACTTCCGCGGGCTGACGGGCTTCGCGCACGAGGCGGCCCGGGTGCTGCGGCCCGGCGGCCGGCTGGTGGTCACCACCTTCTTCAGTTCCGGCCCGGAGGTCGCCGAGCGGTTGAGCATCATGCTCGCCAGCTTCGCCGAGGGCCTGGACGTGGCCCACCCGATCACCGGCTTCACCGCGGACCTCGCCGCGGCCGGCTTCACCGGCGTGTCCGCCGAATCGATCGGAGCGGCGGTCTGGCCGGGCTTCGACCGCTATCTGGAGGGCACCGTCCCGCCCAGCCACTGGTCACGCAACTTCCTCCCCGCCTGGCGCAGCGGCCTGCTCGACTACCACCTGGTCACCGCCGACCGGGCCTGACCACAGCGGACGGCTCCCGACGCCCGCCGGCCGGTGGTTCGGCCCGCCGAACCACCGGCAGCCGGTGACCCCGGCGGCTCCCGTGCGCGTTCCGAGGCTCGACGCGGGGAGGGCGGTGCGCCACACTCTTGCCCTGGCACCACCCGCGTTTCCCTGGCACCACGCAGCAAGCACCGAGCCCAGAACCGCACATCGGAGAGCCACACGGTGACCACGAGTCAACAGCTGGAGATCACCTTCTCGTCGGGCCGGTCCGGCACCGGACCGGCCACCTGGGGCCAGCAGGCCATCTGGGACGCCGTCGGCAAACTGACCCCGGCGGACGCGCCGAGGTACAACGTCACGGCCTCCTCCCCGCTGGACCCGGGAGTTCCGGTGCCGGTGGTCCTCGACGCGCTCACCCACCTGCTCCACCTGCACGACGGGCTGCACACCCGGCTGCTGCGGGACGACGACGGCCGGCTGCGGCAGACCGTCGACCCGGCGGGGCGGCTGTCCGTGCACACCCGCCACAGCGACGGCGACGCGGCCGAACTCGCCGAAACCGGGCGCCTGTTGCACGACGAGCTGGCGGGGCGGCCGTTCGACTGCGCGACCGAGTGGCCGATCCGCGTCGGCCTGGTCGAATCGGGCGGTCTGGTCCGCCACATGAGCCTGGTCCTCTCGCACACGGCGGTGGACGGCTCGGGCATGAGCCAGGTGGTGATGGACCTGTCCGCGCTCGCCCTGGGCGAACCGGTGGAGGCGATGGCCGAGCGCCGGGCGGCCACCCAACAGCCCCTGGAGGAGGCCGCGTTCCAGGCCTCCGAGCGCGGCCGGCGGCGTGATGCCAACGCCCGGCAGCACTTCCTGCGCAAGCTGCGGCTCGGCCCGCCGCGGCAGTTCCCCGCCCCGGCCGGGGAGCCGCGCCCGTTCCCGAACGCCGTGCTCAGCTCCCCGGCGCTGCTGCGCGCCGTCGAACTGGTCGCCGCCGCCCACCGGGTGAGCTCCTCCTCGGTGCTGCTGGCGGCCGCCGCCGCGATGACGTCCCGGCTCTCGGGCCTGCCGGACGCCACGCTCCAGGTGGTGGTCAGCAACCGCTTCCTGCCCGGGCTGACCCAGGCGGTGAGCACGGTGGCGGGCGAGAGCCTGTTCCATCTCGCGGACGCCGGAAAGGAGTTCGGGGATGTCGTCCGACGCACCCACGCCGCGTCGATCGCCACCTACCGGCACGCCTACTACGACCAGACCCTGCGGGACGAGGACATCGCCCGCCTCCGCGCCGAGCACGGCCCGACGGCCGACCGCTCCTGCGTCTTCAACGACACCCGCGAGCTGGCCCCGCCCGCGCCCGCCGGCGGCGAGGCCGCCCCACCGGCCGCCCCGGAACCGCTCGCCCTGGCCAGGGCCCGCACCACCCTCGACTGGCCGGTCGAGTTCGAGCCGCGCCCCGGCCTCTCCTACGCCCTGGACGCCCTCCGGACCGCGGACGCCCTGCGACTCGCGATGACGGCGGACGCCTCGGTCCTCCCCCGTCCCACGAT
Source organism: Kitasatospora sp. NPDC087315 (assembly GCF_044744345.1). Classification (NCBI taxonomy): domain Bacteria; kingdom Bacillati; phylum Actinomycetota; class Actinomycetes; order Kitasatosporales; family Streptomycetaceae; genus Kitasatospora; species Kitasatospora sp. NPDC087315. The sequence continues at coordinate 93,618 of NZ_JBIUYD010000023.1, forward strand.
GGAGCGCTTCCTGCGCGGCATCGAGGACCTGATCCTCACCGAGGCCGCCGCCCTCGGCCACGACTGAGACCGGCCCGCCGCCGCCCCCTGGAGCGTCCCGCCCGTTCCGCCCGGTCAATCTGGCCGGCCGGTCCGGGGCGGCGGGCCAGGTCACTCCGGCGGCGGGGTCCCCGCCGTACGGGGCCGCAGTGCCAGACCGGTGCCGATGGCGGCGGCCAGCAGGCCGAGCAGCGCGAAGGGGCGCGACCACTCGCCCGCGGTGGTCGGGACGAACGCGGCCGGCAGGACCAGGGCGGACGCGGCGACCGCCGTGAGGGCGTGCGCCGGCCGGGGGCCGCGGCGGTCCGGGCCGAAGGCGTCGACGAGCAGCAGATAGCCGGTGAGCAGGACGGTCACCGCCACGGCCGGCCAGAGCGACGGTTCGCCGGAGCACGCCAGCAGGACGGACCCGACCGCGAGCACGGTGGTGCGCTGCCCGGCGAACCGGGCGGGCCAGGTGGTCGCCGGGCGCGCCGGGCCGGCGGGCGGTGCGGCGGCCCAGACGGCGAGAACGGCGGCGGCCGCCACGGCGGCGGGCCCGCCCCGGTCCAGTACGCCGCCCGGGGCGCCGTCCACTCCGCAGGCGGCGACCGCCAGGGCGGCGCCGGTGCAGCGCAGGGCGGTCTGCTCGATCCACGGGGCCCACGAGGGCGAGGGCCGTACCCCGGGGGCGAGCCCGGCGTCGGCGGTGGTCTCGGTCATCGGGCCCCTCCTCGGATCCGGCGGCGCAGCAGTGGGGCGAGCGCCAGGTCGAGCGCCTCGCCCGGGGTGTACCGGGCCACCGGAATGCCCCGGCCGCGCAGGGCGGAGCGCATCGCCTCGCGCTCGGCGTGCCAGAGCCGCAGGGCCAGGGCGCCGACCTCGTCCCCGGGCTCCACCGTCGGCTCGCCCGCCGGGATCTCCACCACGACGAGCGGGTTGCCGCGGTCGCTGACCCGGCCGAGCACCTCCAGGATCCGCTGGTCGGCGAGCGAGGTGAACGCGTACACCAGGGCGTGGCCCGGCAGTGCGGGCAGCGGGAGCCGCGGGAGGGCGGGTCCGCGCCGGCGGCGGTCCTGGCGGACCTCCAGCACGGCCTCGACCATCCGGTAGAAGTGCCGGTCCCCGCTGCCCGCGGCGAGCCAGCGCAGCCGGCCGCCGACCGCGATCAGCCCGACCCGGTCGTGGCGGCTCAGGTAGGCGCGGGTCAGCCCGGCGGCCGCGCGCAGGGTCTCGTCCAGGCTCGACAGACCGGTGGCCGGGTCGCGGAAGTCGCTCAGCGCGTCCAGCAGGACGACCGCGTCCGCGGCCCGCTCGGCGGCGAACTGGTTGATCTGGATGCTGTCGCGGCGGGTGGTGGACGGCCAGTGGATGCGCCGCTGGCGCTCGCCCGGGACGTACGGGCGGACGCCGATCACCTCGACGCCGGTGCCGTCGTGCGCCGTGGTGTGCTCGCCGATCCGCTCCGGGAGGCGGACCGGGACGGGGGTGAGCCGGGCCGCACCGGGCACCGGGAAGACGTCCACCGCGCCGAGCTCGGTCCGGACGGTCCGCCGGGTCAGGCCCCCGGTGTCGTAGACGTCGAGGTCGACGCTGCCCAGCGTCCAGCGGCCCCAGCGGTCGGCCCGCAGGCCGAGGTCGACCCCGGCGCGGCCGACGGCCACGGACTCCAGGGTCAGCCCCGGACCGAGGGCGACGGTGGGGTCGAGCGGGCCGATCTCCCCGTCGTGCTCCACGGTGATCCGGACGGTGATCCGCTCGCCCTCGAAGCAGCGGCGCGGCTCGGCCGTGCCCACGGTGGCGAGCCGGGTCGGCCTGTCGCGCCCGGGGGCCGCCAGGGCGAGCAGCACGGCGGGACCGGCCGCGAGGGCCAGCAGCCAGGCGTGTCCGGTGGCCAGCGCGGCGGCGGCCGCGACGGCGGCCACGGTGAGCAGGCGCAGGGTCCGCTCACCGGCCCGCCAGTGCGGGGAGGGCGGGGTGCTCGGCAGGCCGGCCGGCGCCGCCTCGGCGCTCCGGGCCAGGATCCGGGCGGTACGCAGGTCGGCGTCCCGGTCGGCGTCCCGGCCGGTCCGGCGGTCGCCGCGCGGTTCGAGGCGGCGGCCTGGGCGGAGGCCGGTGCGGAGGCGGGACCGGAGGCCGGTGCGGAAGCCGGTGCGCCGGGCGCCGGGGCCCGGTGGACCTCCCTCCGCCGGCGCGGCGAGTCGGCGGACGGGGCGCCCGGCGCTCACCGCGGCCCGTCCGGCAGCCGATCCGACGACCGGGTGTCCGCGCTCCCGGCCGCGCGCGGCAGGGTCTGCGGGGCCGGAACGGACGCGACCAGGCGGGCCAGGACGTCGTCCGCCTCGATCTGGCGCACCCACAGTTCGGGCTTGAGCGTGATGCGGTGGGCGAGGGCGGGGACGGCGACCGCCTTGACGTCCTCCGGGGTCAGGAAGTCACGGCCCTCCAGCATCGCGCGGGCCCGGGCCAGCTGCACCAGCGCGAGACCCCCGCGCGGCGAGGCGCCGACCTGGATCTGCTGGTCGTTGCGGGTGGCGTCGATCAGCGCGACCACGTACTCGACCAGGTCGTCGTCGACCTCGACCTGCTCCAGCGCGGCCCGCATGGCGAGCAGTTCGGCGGCGGAGCCGATGGTCTCCAGCACCGGCTCGGGGGCCGCCCGGTCCAGCCGGGCCCGCAGCATCGCGGCCTCCAGGCCGGTGGAGAGGTATCCCATCCGCACCCGCAGCAGGAAGCGGTCGAGCTGGGCCTCCGGCAGGCTGTAGGTGCCCTCGTACTCGATCGGGTTGGCGGTGGCGATCACCACGAACGGTTCCGGCAGCCGGCGGGTGGCGCCGTCGACGGAGACCTGTCCCTCGGCCATCGCCTCCAGCAGCGCGGCCTGGGTCTTCGGCGGCGTGCGGTTGATCTCGTCGGCCAGCAGCAGCTGGGTGAAGAGCGGGCCCGGCCGGAAGACCATCTCACCGCTGCTCCGGTCGTAGAACGGCGCACCGGAGACGTCCGAGGGCAGCAGGTCGGGGGTGAACTGGATCCGGCGGAAGTCGAGGCCGAGGGTGGTCGCGAAGGAGCGCGCCAGCAGGGTCTTGCCGAGCCCGGGCAGGTCCTCGATCAGGACGTGTCCGCCGGCCAGCACCCCGAGCATGACCAGTCGGAGCGCCTCGGGCTTGCCGACCACGGCCCGTTCGATCTCCGCCACCACCGCGTTGGCGCGCTTCCCGGCCTGCTGCGGCGTCAGCGCGGGCCGGCCGGCGGGGCTGTCCGGGGCGTGGTCGGCGCCCGGGTCGACGGGGGCCTGGGGAACGGCGGTCATGGCTCTCCTGAGGGGCGATGGGTCGGTGCGGGCGGCCGCCGGGGGTGCGGCGACTGCGCGGTGGCTACAGGGATTCGAGACGGTCGACCAGGGCGCGGACGACCGGTTCGGGGAAGATCTCGGCCGGTGCCGGGCGGCTCGGATCGATCCAGGGCCAGAGCCCGGCGCCGATCAGCGCGGCGGCCCGGTCGCGGTCGTCTGTGAGTGAGAGCCCGTGCCGCTCCGACAGCCGGGCGGCGAACAGCCGTTGGAGCCGGCCGCGCAACGGCCCGCCGTCGCCCTGCGGGTCGAGCCCGTGGCGGACGGTCCAGTGCCAGTCGCCGAGCCCGGGCTCCCGCGCGTCCATCACCCGCTGACGGCTGCGCGGGCCCACGTCCAGGAAGCCCGCCCCGGCGACGTACCGGCCGGTCACCAGGGCGGCGACGGCCATCAGCACCGCTCCGGCGCCGGCCGCGGCCACCCCGCCGACCAGGGCGAACAGGATCTCGGCCGCGACGGCGACGAGCCCCAGCTCGATCAGGCTGTGCCGGACGGAACCGGGTGCGGCCAGGCCGTCGTGGTCCGGGCCGTCCCCCGGCCGGGCGGGACCGGCGCTCCGGGCGGGATCTGTGCTCATCGACGGCTCCCGGTCGGGTCGGTGGGGCCCGCGCCGGCCGTACCGGCGGCCGGCCGGTCCGCCAGGCGGTCGGCGATGGTGTCGAGGGCCGTCCTGGCCCGGCGTACCTGGCTGTCGTCCATCGGGTGGGTCGAGTACCTGGCCTCGTGGAACAGCGCGGTGAGGGCGCGTGCCTGGACCGGGTCGACCCGGTCGTCCGCCACCGCCCGTTCCAGCAGCTCGGTCGGGCTGTCGGAGGCGTGGCGGGCGACACCGGAGGCCGCCAGCGAGCCCTCCATCGCGGCGTAGCAGGCGATCACCGCGGCCCGGGCGTCGCCGCCGCGCAACGCGCGCCGTCCGGTGGCGACGGCCTCGGCGAGGACGTCCTCGGCGCGCGCCGGGCCGACGGCCGGCGCGGTCCGCGACCCGGGCCCGGGGAGGCGCAGCCGCCGCCACCCCCGCACCAGGGCGGCCACCAGCACGGCCGCCACCACCGCGGCCAGGACGACCAGCAGGACGACGGCCAGGTTCACCGTGCCCGACGCCTCGGGCGCCGGCGGCGGTGGCGGCGTCGGTACCGGCGTGGCCGTCCAGGGCCCCAGGCCGGTCAGGGGCGCATCGGCGACCGGCCCGCCGGTGGTGGTCCGGTTGTGGAAGACGAACAGCAGCACCGGCACGGCGACGGTCCCGCCCGCCAGCAGCACGACGGCGGCCGTCCGCAGGCGTTCGGCCCATGGCGTCGGCCCGGTCAGCCGGCGGACCTCCTCGCGGAGGCCGGAGGCGAAGCGGCCGACGACGATCACCCAGCCGAGGGCGAGCAGGACGACGAACCCGATGCTGCCGAGCGGCGGTTCGGTGCCCGTCCCCAGCAGTCCGCCGTCCGGCCGGAGCGCCGAGGCGGCGACCACCAGGCCGACGACGACCAGCAGGACGCCCGGCACCCGCGCGCTCCCCTGCCGGTGGCCGCCACGCCGGGACCGCCGGGGCGTGCTCGGCGGTACGTCGTCGTTCATGCGGTGCCCCCGGTCCCCTCCGCCACACGCTTGATCACGCGCCGGTGCAGCGTCGCACACCGACTTTCGCCCTGTCATCCTTCCCGCGGCGTACGACTTTCCGGGTAGCGGCCGGACCGCCGGACGCGTCGACACGGCCGCGCCGGTGCCGCTACCGTCGGCGCCATGCGAATCCTCGTCCTGGGCGGCACCTCCTTCGTCGGCCGCGCGATCGTCGACGACGCCCTGCGCACCGGCGCCGAGGTCACCCTGTTCACCCGGGGCCGGACCGGCCGCGACCTGTTCCCCGCCGCCGCCCGGCTGATCGGCGACCGCGACACCGGCGACTACGCGGCCCTGGGCACCGGCCGCTGGGACGCCGTGGTCGACGTGAGCGGGTATCTGCCGCGCCACGTCGGGCAGGCGATGGACGCGCTCGGCGACCGGGTCGGCCGGTACCTGTTCATCTCCAGCCAGGCGGTGTACACCCGCACCGGTCCGGGCTCGGACGAGTCCACCCCGCGCCGCGCCCCGGTGCGCGACACCGAGGAGCTGAGCGAGGACACCTACGGCCCGCTCAAGGCGGCCTGCGAGGACGACGTGACCGCCCGGTACGGCGGCCGGGCGACGATCGTGCGGCCCGGCAAGGTCGCCGGCCCCCACGACCCGCAGTCCGGGCTCACCTACTGGGTGCGGCGGGCCGCGCGCGGTGGCCGGGTCGCGCTGCCCGGCCGGCCCGAGCAGCCGGTCCAGCTCGTCGACTCCCGCGACCTCGCCCGGCTGGTGGTCCGTCTGCTGGAGGACGACCGCCCCGGGGCCTTCCACGCCGTCGGCCCGGCCGAACCGACCACCCTGGCCGGGCTGATCACCACCTGCGCCGAGGTGGCGGGCGCCCAGGTCGAGATCGTCCCCGTCCCGGCCGACACCGCGCCCCCGTTCTTCCCGCTCGTCCACGCCGAACCGCTCTGGCCGGCCCAGCGGCGCAGCCCGGCCCGCGCCCGCGCCGCCGGCCTGCCCGCCACCCCGCTCGCCGTGACCGCCGCCGACGTCCTGGCCTGGGACCGTGCCCTCGGCGAGCCGCCCCTCGGCCACGGCTTCTCCCCCGAGGACGAGGCCCGCCTCCTCGCCCGCGGCTGACCGGCGCGCGCCCCGCCTGGTCGTACCTCGGCACCACCCCGTCGTGACGGGCACGGTCCGGCCGGACTGTGCCCGTCACATCATCCACAGCCGGTCAGCGGCCGTGGCCGTGGCCGCTCCCGTTGTCGTGCAGCGAGTTGGTCTCCTGGATCTTCTTCCACGACCTGGGCTCCTGCGGCAGCGCCGCCGCGGCGGACGCCGGCCCGGCCGCCGCCTTCGCCGGAGCCCCCGCCGACGGGACCGCCGGCTTGGAGGGCGTGAACAGCCAGGTGGTGAAGAGGTCCCCGAGCTTCTTCCCGGAGATCCGCTCCGCGTACGCCTGGAACTGCTGGACGGTGGCGTTGCCGTAGCGGCGCTCGGTCGGCCAGCCCTTGAGGATCTGGAAGAACTTCTCGTCGCCGACGGTGTTCCGCAGCGCCTGGACGGCCACCGCGCCCCGGTCGTAGACGGCGCTGGAGAACTGGTGGTCCGCGCCCGGGTCGCCCGGCTTGACGGTCCAGAACGCGTCGTTCGCCGGGTAGTAGGAGTACACGTAGTCGGCGATCTCCTGCGCCGTGCCCTCGTTCTCGTGCTCCGACCAGAGCCACTGCGAGTACCGTGCGAAGCCCTCGTTGAGCCAGATGTCGCTCCACCGCTGGACGGAGACGCTGTCCCCGTACCACTGGTGGGCCAGCTCGTGGACGACGACCGAGGTGTTGGCACCGCGCGCGAACTGCGCGGGGCTGTAGAAGATCTGGGTCTGGGTCTCCAGCGCGTAGCCGGTGGGCACGTTGGGCACGTACCCGCCGACCGAGGTGAACGGGTACTCGCCGAAGTAGCCGCTCAGCCAGTCCACCAGTTCGCCGGTGCGCTCGACACTGGCCCGCGCCGCCCCGTCGTTCTCGCCGAGGTCCTTGCTGTACGCGGTGATGACGGGCAGTCCGCTCGGTGTGGTGTCGGTCCTGACATCGAACCGGCCGATCGCCAGGGTGGCCAGATAGGTGGCCTGCGGCTTGGTCTGGCGCCAGTTGTACCGGGTCCAGCCGGCCCGCGAACTCTGCCCGGTGGAGAGGCCGTTGCTGATCACCTGGGTACCGTCCGGCACCAGGACCGACACATCGAAGGTGGCCTTGTCGGTCGGGTGGTCGTTGCTCGGGAACCACCACCAGGCGGCCACCGGCTCGTTCGCCGCGACGCCCCCGTCCGGCGTCCGCAGCCAGGCCGAGTACCCGTCCCGCTCCACCTCCCCCGGCACCCCGGAGTACCGGACGACCACCGTCACCGGGCTCCCCTTGGCGATCGGCCGGTCCGGGGTGATCTCCAGCTCCGCCTCACCGGTGCTGGCGAACCTGGCCGCCCGCCCGTTCACCAGCACCTGCTGGACGTCGAGCACGAAGTCCAGGTTGAACCGGGAGAGGTCCTGCGTGGCCGTGGCCAGAATCGTGGTGGTGCCCTCCAGCAGGTCGGTGGCGGGCTGGTATTTCAGCCGGATGTCGTAGTGCGAGACGTCATATCCGCCGTTGCCGTACGTCGGGTAGTACGGATCCCCGACCCCCGCCGCCCCCGGCGAGGGCGTCGCGGCCGACGCGGGAACGGCCAGGAGCAGAGCGAGAGCGCTGGCAGCAGAGACGATCAGCCTCTTGCGCACGATGGTCCTCCAGGGTTACTGGGACAGTGGGTTGGATCGAACCCTGTCCCAGCGGACCCCCGCTCACGCCTAAGTTATGAGATTTTCATAAGAAGAAACGAGCCGAAACGCTCCCCAGTCGGCCGGCACCCCGTCGCGCCGCCCGGGCCTCGTACCCGGCTCACCCGCCCAGTGTCACCGGTGCCCGGACCAGGGAGCCGTACTCCGTCCACGAGCCGTCGTAGTTCTTGACGTGCGGGTAGCCCAGCAGCTCGGTCAGCGCGAACCAGGTGTGCGCCGACCGCTCGCCGATCCGGCAGTACGCGATCACCTCGCGCTCCTCCTCCACGCCCTTCCCCCCGTACAGGGCGCGCAGTTCGTCCGCCGAGCGGAAGGTGCCGTCGTCGTTGGCCGCCTGCGACCACGGGATGTTCACCGCGCCGGGGATGTGTCCGGGCACCTGCGCCTGCTCCTGCGGCAGGTGCGCCGGCGCCAGCAGCTCGCCCCGGTACTCGGCGGGCGAGCGGACGTCCACCAGCACGACGTCCGAACCGGGCTTGGCGAACACCTCCGCCTTGGTCAGCACCTCGTCGCGCAGCGCCCGCAGCTCGGGGCGCTCCGGGCCGGCCAGCCGGTAGCCGGTGTGCTGGTAGTCCATGACCTCCTGGGTGCGCTCGCGCCCCTCCAGCTCCCACTTCTTGCGCCCGCCGTCCAGCAGCCGCACCGGTCCGAAGCCGCGCAGGCGCAGCAGCCAGTAGGCGTACGCGGCGAACCAGTTGTTGTTGCCGCCGTACAGCACCACGGTGGTGTCGTCCTCCACGCCGGCCGCGCGCAGCAGCGCCTGCACGGCCTCGCGGTCGGCGTAGTCGCGGCCGACCCGGCTGTGCAGGTCGGTGGTCCAGTTCCAGCCGACCGCACCGGGGATGTGGTCCCGGTCGTACGCGGTGGTGTCCTCGTCCACCTCGACGACGCGGATCGTCCCGTCGTCCAGGTGGTGCGCCAGCCACTCGGTGCCGACCAGCGCCTCGGGGTGTGCGTAGCCGTTGCCGGTCATCGCCGCCCTCCTTCACTCTGCGCCCACGGCACGGCCGGGCGCCGGCGTGCTCCGCCACGCGACCGGGCCGGACACTTCGAACCTACGTCCGACCGTCCGCCCCGGCCACCCGCCCCGAAACGCCCTGAACGCCGCCGCACCGCCCACGCCTACCGCGCGGTCACCGGCCAGGGCACCTCCGAGCGCTTCTCGTACCCGAAACCGGCCGCCTCCCAGCGCGCGCCCTCCTCGGCGAGCCGCTGCCGGAACCGCTCCCAGTCGTGGGCGGTCTTCGGGGACCAGCCCAGCTCGGCGATGGCGGGCAGCCGCGGCAGCAGCATCAGGTCCAGCTCGGCGGGGCTGCTCAGGGTCTCCGTCCACAGCGGGGCCTCGACGCCCACGACGGAACCGGCCGGCAGGGCGGCGTTCAGGGTGTCCGGATCCCAGGAGTAGGCGGACCAGACGTCGACCGTCCCGGCCCAGCGCAGCCCCAGCGGGTACGAGCTGTCGTACTTCATGTCCAGATAGGTCCGGCCCGCCGGGGACATGATCACCTTGGCGCCGCGGCCGGCCGCCTCCCTGACCTCCTGCTCGTGGCCGCCGTTGGCGTCCCAGTACTGCAGCAGCCCGACCCCGGCGGGACCGGCGGCCGCCGCGGTCTGGTTCCAGCCGACCGGGATCTTCCCGGCCGCGACCACCTGGGCGCTCACCCGGCGGACGAACTCCTGGTAGTCGGCGGGCGCCAGCTTCTTCACCTCGTCGCCACCGATGTGCAGATACGGGCCGGGGGTGAGCCGGGCGAGCTCGGCGACCACGTCGCCGGTGAAGGCGAAGACCGCGTCCCCGGTGGGGCAGACCGTGCTGAAGCCGACCTCGATCCCGGTGTACGGCCAGGGCCGCGCGCTGCGGGTGCAGTCCAGCTCGGGGTAGGAGGCGAGCACCGCGTTGCTGTGCCCGGGCAGGTCGATCTCGGGGACGACGGTGAGGAAGCGCTCCTGCGCGTAGCGGACGATCTCCTGGTAGTCGGCCGCGGTGTAGAAGCCGCCGGGCGTGCCGCCGACCTCGCTGCTCGCCCCGATCTCGGTGAGGGCGGGCCGGGCGGGGACCGCGATCCGCCAGCCCTGGTCGTCGGTCAGGTGCAGATGCAGGTGGTTGACCTTGTACAGGGCCAGCCGGTCGATGTACCCCTTGACCTCGTCCGGGGTGAAGAAGTGCCGCGCCACGTCGAGCATGGCGCCCCGGTAGGCGTAGCGCGGGTGGTCGTCGATGTCGACGGAGGCGACCGTCCAGTCCGTCCCGTCGGTCACCCGTGACCGGCTCTCGACCTGCGGGGGCAGCAGTTGGCGGAGCGTCTGGGTACCCCGGTAGAGCCCGGCCGGGGTACGGGCGGCGATCCGGACGGCCGCGGAGTCGGCCGTCAGCCGGTAGCCCTCGTCGCCGGTCTCCTCCGGCATCGCGGGGTCGAGTTCGAGCCGGATGCCCTCGGCCGCCCCCGCCGGAGCGGCGCCCGCCCCGGCCTCCACCGTCAGCGGGAAGCCGGTCGGCCGGCGCAGCGCCTCGGCCAGTTGCTCGGCGACGGCCCGCACCCGTACGGCCTGCTCCTCGGCGCCGCCGGAACCGCCGGCGGCCCCCACCCGGACGACGGTCCGCTCGGAGATCCTGAAGGCCGGGCCCGAACCGGCCGCGACGGACAGCGGCGCGGGGATGATCCGGTCACCGGTACGCGGGCCGCGCGCCGCGGCGGGCGCCGCCGCGCCCCCGTCCGCGTCACCGTCACGGCCGGCACCGCCGATGGCGCGGTGCACGCCGAAACCGGCGGCCGCCAGCGCCAGGACGGCGGCGATGACCAGCAGTCTGCGGGTCCGGGCGGCGAGCCCGGATGTTCGAATCGGCAAGGCCGCTCCCGGTGTCGTCGTGCACGCGACCTGCCCGCGTTCACGGGCGGTTCACCGGAATGGTCTCAACCAATCGCCGCATTGTCGTGAGCTTCGTACGAATTGACGACCCGACGGATCCGGCGATCGCCGGCGCCGCTTACGAGAACCTGACCGAGCGGACCAGCAGCCGGCTCCCCGCCTGCCCGCCCGGCCGCAGAACGTACGATTCGCCACCCCGGCAGTCGAAGCCGGCGTAGACGGTCGCCGCCGCGTTGGTGCGGTTGCTGGGCGTGTACGCCGCCTCCTCCTCGGTGGCCTCCGGCACCTTGACGCACTCGCCGCTGCGCGGGTCGAACAGCGCGCCGAGCTGCTCGCCCAGGGCGTTCCGGTACTTGTAGCGGAACTCGCCGCCCGCGGCGTCGGCGGAGACGGGGACGGCGAGAACGAGGGCGAGCGCGCTGGCGGCGGCGAGCACGGCGTTGCGGAGACGCATGTGGGGTGGCCCTTTCAGGGCGGTACTCGGCGGTACCTGGGGAATTGATGCGTTATCACCCTAGGGGCCCAAAAACTGCGGAAACGATCCTGCCTATCCACTCTTTCGGGTGGTTCAAGCCCAAAAGCCGCTACTGGGCGTCTCCGTACTCGCACCCCATTCCGACGAGAAACCGCACCTCAGCCCGCCGGTGCGGTGAAGGAGTACCCGGAGTCGATCAGCGCCGGCAGATACGCCTTCAGCGCCGCCACCGTCTGCGAACGGTCCCCGCCACCGTCGTGGTTGAGCACGATCGCGCCCGGCCGGACACCCTTCAGCACCCGGCTGGTGATCACGTCCGCTCCCGGCTCGGCCCAGTCCGTCGGGTCCACGGTCCAGGCCATCGACCGCATCCCCAGTTCCGCACTGACCTTGAGCGTGACCGGCGCCCAGTCCCCGCCGGGGGCGCGGAACCAGGTCGGCGCCTTGCCGGTGATCCGGTGGATCAGGTCGGAGGTGCGCCCCAACTCGTCGCGCACCTTCTCCTCCGACAGGTGCCGCAGGTCGGGGTGGGTCCAGGTGTGGTTGCCGATGTGGTGACCCCGGGCGACGGTCTCCTGTACCAGTCCGGGGTTTTCCGCCGCGTTCTCGCCGATCAGGAAGAACGTGGCCCTGATCCCGTACTGCTGCAGCAGCGCCAGCACGGCCGGCGTGTGGCGCGGGTGCGGGCCGTCGTCGATGGTGAGGGCGACCACCCTCCGCTCCGGGCCGAGTTCGAACACCGGCCGCTGTTCCGCCGCCGTGAGCACCTGTCCGGCGGCCGGGGCGAGGGCGGGTGGGACGAGTCCGGGCGGGGCGAGCTCGGGCGGGGCGAGGGCGGCCGAACCCCCGTCGGGTGGAGCACCGGTGGGCGGCGGGGACGCGCCCGGCGCCCCGCCCACCCCGGCCACCCGCGCGGGAGGAGCGGCCGCCCCGGCGGCCCCGGTACTCGGCGCGGCGGCCCCGTCGCCGTCCAGCGGGCCACGGCAGCCGGCGACCTCGACCAGCGACATTCCCGCCGCGGCCAGTAACAATCTGCGCGAAATAGTATGACGATCAGACAACATGCTGAATGCTTCCCCCGCGAACCGCCCCACCTCCCACGGGCAACCCCGACGGCCCTCAGCACCACCCCGACGGCCCAAGCGCGTACCGATCCGCAGACCGCGTGACCCCGGGCACATCGGGACCGCTACGCTGACCTCTCCCAGTGTGATGATCTGTCTTCAGAGGACGTGGCCATGACGACAAGTCAGGACTTCTCCGACCAGCGCGACAATGACCCCGCCGAGCTGAGCCAGTGGGAACGTTTCGGCGTCGACACCAACGCCCCGCACTCCGCACGCGTCTACGACTACTGGCTGGGCGGCAAGACCAACTTCCCGCCGGACCGCGCCATGGGCCAGGCCATCGAGCAGGCGGTTCCGAGCGTCAAGGCGATGGCCAAGGAGAACCGGGCCTTTCAGGGCCGCGCCGTCCGCTACCTGGCCCGGGAGCAGGGCATCCGCCAGTTCCTCGACCTCGGGACGGGCATCCCCACCTCGCCCAACACCCACGAGATCGCCGAGTCGGTCAGCCCCGGCACCCGTGTGGTCTACGTCGACAACGACCCGATCGTGCTGGCCCACGCCCGGGCGCTGATGGTCAGCACCCCGGCCAGCCGCACCACGTACATCCACGCCGACCTGGGCAAGCCCACCGAGCTGTTCGCCGACTCGGCGCTGACCGCGACGCTGGACCTCGACCAGCCGGTCGGGCTGCTGATGATCGCCGTCCTGATGCTGGTCGCCGACGAGGACGACCCGTGGGGCAAGGTCGCCGAGCTGCGCGACGCCCTGCCGTCCGGCAGCTGCCTCGCGCTCACCCACCCCACCCAGGACTTCGACCCGGAGAGCGTGGCCAAGGTCGCCGCCGCGGCCCGCCAGGGCGGCATGACCCTCGTCCCGCGCACCCGCGACGAGGTCGCCCGGTTCTTCGACGGCTGGGAGCTGATCGAGCCCGGCGTCGCCCCCGTCATGGCCTGGCGCCCGGACGGCGAGCCGCCGGCCGACCCGACCGCCGCCTACTACTGGGGCGGGGTCGCCCGGAAGAGGTAGGGCGCGTCCGGCCCGGCCCAGGCACCCCGCCTGCGCCGGGCCCACCCCGGCCCGCCGCCCGCCCGGCCCGCTACTTCAGCAGCCGCGACAGCCGCCGGTCCGCGAGCGGTCTGCCGCCGGTCTGGCAGGTCGGGCAGTACTGCAGTGCGGAGTCGGCGAACGACACCTCGCGCACGGTGTCCCCGCAGACCGGGCAGGGCTGACCGGCCCGGCCGTGCACCCGCAGGCCGAGTTTCTTCTCCGCCTTCAGCTCCCCCGCCGCCAGCCCGCGCGACCGCTCCACCGCCTCGCGCAGGGTCGACCCGAGCGCCTCGTACAGCCGGGCCGTCTCCTCCGGCGTCAGGCTCGACGCCAGTTTGTACGGCGACATCCGTGCCGCGTGCAGCACCTCGTCCGAGTAGGCGTTGCCCACGCCCGCCAGCACGCTCTGGTCGCGCAGGACGCCCTTGAGCCGGCGCCGCTCGCCGCTCAGCAGGGCCGTGAAGGCCTCCAGGGTGAAGGCCAGGTCCAGCGGGTCCGGGCCGAGCCGGGCGACACCGGGCACCTCGGCCGGGTCCTGCACCACGTACACCGCCAGGCCCTTCCTGGTGCCCGCCTCGGTGAGGTCGAAGCCGTCGCCGGCCGGTCCGGCCAGGCGGACCCGCAGGGCGAGCGGGTTCTTCGGGCCGGGGCGCGGGGGCTCGGCGGGCAGGCTGTCCTTCCAGCGCAGCCAGCCGGCCCGGGCGAGGTGGACCACCAGGTGCAGGCCGCCCGCCTCGATGTCCAGGAACTTGCCGTGCCGGGTCACCGGGCCGACCGTCCGCCCCTCCAGCGCCGTCACCGGCGGGTCGTAGGTCTTGAGGACGCTGATCGCCACCGGCTGCACCCGGGCGACGACGCGCCCGGTCAGTCGCTCGGACAGAAAGGCGCTGAGGGCCTCGACCTCGGGCAGCTCCGGCATGGGCCCAGTCTCGCGCGGCCGCGCCCGCATTGCCCGCCGGCGGCCGACGGGCGCAGGCTGGAGGTGCCCGGAGGGCCGGGCAGAAGGAGGTCCGCCCCGCATGAGCATGCTCGAGGAAGAGATCGACATCGACGCCCCGGTACTGGCCGCCTGGGAGCAGCTGCACCGGGTCCACGACTATCCGCGGTTCGTCGCCGGGGTGCGCAGCGCCTCCCCGCACGGCCGGAACCTGGCCCATCTCGGGGTGGAGATCGACGGCGCCGAACAGGACGTGGAGACCGAGATCACCGACCGGGGCCGGGGCCGGGTGATGTCCTGGCGGACGCTGGCCGGCCTGCCGTTGCGGGGCGCCTTCGCACTGCTCCCGCTCGACCCGGGCCACACCCGGCTGCAGATCCGCGTCGAGTACGACCCGGAGGCGGTGCACGAGGCGTTCGGCGGTCCGCACGGCTTCGCCCAGGCCGGGGCGATCGAACGGGCGGTGCGGACCGACCTGAAGCTGTTCCGCGATCTGGTCGAAGCCCGGGTAGGGGCCGCATAAGCCCAGCTCAGAACGGGCGGTGAGGATCTTCACAGCGGACCTTCGGCCCGGTGGTCCACGTTTCAACCTGTGGCAGACTCGGATGCCATGGACATCAGCCCGGTCTCCAGGACGCTCCGCGCGGCGGTCTTCGCCGCGCTGGTCGTGCTGCTCGCCGGGCTCGGTCAGGTGCTGGTCACCGGCCGTCCGCTGCCGCTGGGCACGCTGGCACCGGCCGGCGTCGCCGTCTTCGCGGTGGCGTTCGCCCTGGCCGGCTCCGAGCGCCGCTACCCGGCGATCGCGGCGGTCTTCCTGCCGCTGCAACTGGGCCTGAGCGCCCTGTTCGGCCTCGCCCAGACCACCTGTCCCTCGCTGCCGCCCGGCACCGCACGCGGCTTCGAGCCGCTGCTCTGCGGCGGCGGCTCGCTCGGCGGCTTCCTGCTGGGCCACGGCGTCCCGGAGTCGGCCGGGGTGCCGCTGCTCCTTCTGCTGCACACCGCGATCGCGCTGACCGGCGCCTTCTGGCTGCGCCGTGCCGACGCCGCGCTGACCGGGCTGGCGCAGGCCGCCCGGACGCTGGGCGACTTCCTGCGGCACTTCCTCCCGGCGGCCGCCCACTGGCGGCTGCTGCTCGCCGCGCCCGTCCCGGCCCGGCCGGTGGCCCGGGTGCCGTTCCCGCATGCCAGCCGGGTCCGTGTCCCGGTCGAGGACGTGGTGGCCCGCCCGGCCGTCCGGCGTGGTCCGCCGGCGCTCGCCCCGGCCTGCTGAGCACCTCCCTTCCGCGGTCCTCCGCCGGTCTCTCGCCGCGCCCTCGCGCGCCCGCATCCCTCCCGACCGAGAGCACAGGACGACACCCCGCCATGAGCAACACCCCGAAGAAGCCGCAGAACGCCCGCCCGCAGAACGCCGGGGGCGCCAAGGCCGCCGCCCGCCGAGCCGCCACCGAGCGGATGCGCGAGGAGCGCCTGCGCGCCGAGCGGTCCGCGAAGATCCGCCGCCGGACGATCGTCGGCGCCGCCTCCGCCGCGGTGCTCGCCCTGGCCGCGGGCGTGGCCTTCGCCGTCGGCGGCTCCTCCGGCCCCGGCGACGCGGCGGCGAACGGCCCGCTGGTCACCCCCGCCAACGCGAGCGGCGCCGACGGCACCGTGATCACCTACGGCAAGGCCGACGCCCCGCACACCCTGGAGATCTACGAGGACTTCCGCTGCCCGTACTGCGAGCAGTTGGAGACCACCAACGGCAAGACCATCCAGCAGCTCGCCGACGACGGTACGTACAAGATCGAGTACCACCTGGCGACGTTTCTGGACAAGGGCCTGGGCGGCAAGGGCTCGCGCACCGCGCTGGCCGCCGCCGGCGCCGCGCTGAACGAGGGCGTGGACAAGTTCAAGCAGTTCCACGACGTGCTCTACGCCAACCAGCCGGACGAGCGCCAGGACGCCTTCGCCGACGTCAACCACCTGCTCGACCTGGCCGGCCAGGTGCCGGGGCTGAAGACGGACGCCTTCGTGAAGGCCGTCCAGGACGGCACCTACGCACCGTGGGCCAACGAGGTGAACAAGTCGTTCGACAAGAGCGGCGTCACCGGCACCCCGACGGTCAAGCTGGACGGCAGGAAGCTGGAGGTCTTCGGAGGCAACGGGCCGGTCGGCCCCGAGCAGTTCACCGCCATGGTCAAGCAGGTGACCGGATGACGGCCGCCACCCCCGCCACCGCCCCCCGGACGTACGGCGCGGGCCGGCCCTTCGCGTTGCTGCTGCTGATCGGCGGGGCGATCGGGCTGTTCGCCTCCGCCGTCCTCACCCTGGACAAGATCCGGCTCCTCGAGGACCCGTCGTACGTCCCCAACTGCAACATCAACCCGATCATCAGCTGCGGCTCGGTCATGCGCAGCGACCAGGCCGAGGCCTTCGGCTTCCCCAACTCGCTGCTCGGCCTGATCGGCTTCGCCGTCGTCATCGCGATCGGCGCCGGTCTGCTGGCCGGGGCGACGTACCGCCGCTGGTTCTGGCTCGGCCTCCAGGCCGGGACGGTCTTCGGCATCGGCTTCGTGACCTGGCTGATGTACCAGGCGCTGTACCGGATCGGCGCGCTCTGCCCGTACTGCATGGTGGTCTGGGCGGCGATGATCCCGCTGTTCTGGTACACCACCCTGCACAACCTGCGGTCCGGTGTCATCCCGGCCCCGCGCGCGCTGCGCCCGGTGGTCCGGGAGGCCGCCCGCTACCACTGGGTGGTGCCGGCGCTCTGGTACGCGGTGATCGCGCTGCTGATCCTCAACCGGTTCTGGTACTACTGGAGCACTCTGCTCTGAGTCCCCCGGCCGCGTCCTCCCGCCCGCCCCGGACCACCGCGGGGCCTGGACGGACGGGAGGACCCCGGTCTCCTGACGGGCGTCAGGCCACGGTGCGCCCGAACTCGTACGCGGCGACCTCGGCGAGCAGGAGGGCGCGGCGCTCGTCGTCCAGGAAGGACGCGCGGAAGGAGTTCGCGGCCAGCAGGCGCAGCGTCTCGGGGTCGAGGTCGAGCGCGGCCTCGACGGCGCGGAAGTTGTCGTCGACGTAGCCGCCGAAGTACGCCGGGTCGTCGGAGTTGACGGTGACCAGCAGGCCGGCCGCGAGCATGGTGCGCAGCGGGTGGTCGGCGAGGGTGTCGATGCAGCGCAGCCGGACGTTGGAGAGCGGGCAGAGGGTGAGCGGGATCTGCTCGCGGACGAGGCGGTCGACCAGGTCGGCGTCCTCCAGGCAGCGCAGACCGTGGTCGATGCGCTCGACGCCGAGGACGTCCAGGGCCTCGGTGATGTAGCCGGCCGGGCCCTCCTCGCCGGCGTGGGCGACGCGGCGCAGCCCGGCCTCGGCGGCACGGCGGTAGACCTCGCGGAACTTGGCCGGCGGGTTGCCGACCTCGGCCGAGTCCAGGCCGATGCCGGAGATCCGGTCGAAGTAGGGGCGGGCGGCCTCGAAGGTCTCCAGGGCCGACTCGGCGGACTGGTCGCGCAGGAAGCACATGATCAGCCGGGTGCTGATGCCGTACCGCTCCTCGGCGCGGGCGAGGGCGCGGGTGAGCCCCTGGACCACGGTGCCGAGCGGGACGCCGCGTGCCGTGTGCGCCTGCGGGTCGAAGAAGATCTCGGCGTGCCGGACACCCTGCTCGGCGGCCCTGGCCAGGTAGGCGTCGGCGAGGTCGGCGAAGTCGTCCTCGGTCCGCAGGACGGCCATCAGCGCGTAGTACAGGTCGAGGAAGGACTGCAGGTCGCTGAAGGAGTACGCGCGGCGCAGCTCCTCGGTGTCCGCGTACGGGAGGGTGATGCCGTTGCGGGCGGCGAGGGCGAAGGCGAGCTCGGGCTCCAGGGTGCCTTCGATGTGCAGGTGGAGTTCGGCCTTGGGGAGGGGCATGCGTGATTCGTTTCGGTCGACGGGGAGGGGATCGAAGGAGGGCGCGGCGGGACGTACAGAGGGACAAACAGGCGTAAAGAACCATCCTATGATCCGATCGAGTTATCCCGGGCGCCGGGCGGGGAACGAGTAACGCCAGAGGGGGTTGGTCCTGCGCGGCTCCGCCGAGGAGGTAAACGGACATGCGGCACCCCGACGCTCCGCACCCCAGACCCGCGGGCATCTCCGCGCACGCCCTGGGGAACGACACGCTGCTGCACGAGCTGGAGCAGCTGCACCGCACCCGCCACGAGACCTTCCTGTACGGCTCGGAGGAGGCGCTGAACCGGCACACCCTGCGAACCGGTGAGCTGGAGGCGGAGTTCCTGCGCCGGTTCCCCAACCGGCAGGTCACCGCGGCCCGGACCAGGGCCGGGGCCCGGGCCCGGGAGGCGGCGGCCCGGGTGGAGTCGCTGCCGGAGTAGGGGCGGGCTGCGCCGGACCGGCCGCCGCCCGGCGGGACACGCCGGGCGGCGGTGGCGGGCCCGGGGTGGGACGTCGGCGAGGGTGGAGGATCAGACCCCACGGACCGCGACCCTCTGGGAGCCCCCGATGCCCATCGCCAGCGTCAACCCCGCGACCGGCAAGACCCTGGAGACCTTCGAACCGCTCGACGCCGCCGGTGTCGAGCAGCGGCTGGCCCGCGCCGAGGCCGCCTTCGGCGCCCACCGCCTCACCTCCTTCGCCCACCGCGCCGAACTGCTGCGCCGCGCCGCCGACCTGCTGGACGAGGACCAGGAGGCCGTCTCCCGCACGATGACCGAGGAGATGGGCAAACCGCTGACGGCCGCCCGCGCCGAGACCGCCAAGTGCGCCAAGGCGATGCGCTGGTACGCCGAGCACGCCGAGGAACTGCTCGCCGACGAGCACCCGGACCAGGCCGACGTCGCCGACTCCGGCGCCGCCCGCGCCTACGTCCGCTACCGTCCGCTCGGCGTGGTGCTGGCCGTGATGCCCTGGAACTTCCCCCTCTGGCAGGTCGTCCGGTTCGCCGCGCCCGCGCTGATGGCGGGCAATGTCGGCCTGCTCAAGCACGCGTCCAACGTGCCCCGCACCGCGCTGGCCCTGGAGGAGCTGTTCCGCCGGGCCGGCTTCCCCGAGGGCTGCTTCCAGACGCTGCTGATCGGCTCGGACGCCGTCGAAGACGTGATCCGCGACCGCCGGGTGGCCGCGGTCACGCTCACCGGCAGCGAGCCGGCCGGGCGGGCGGTCGCCGCGACGGCCGCGGACGAGGTGAAGAAGGCCGTGCTGGAGCTGGGCGGCAGCGACCCGTTCGTGGTGCTGCCGAGCGCCGACCTGGACGCCGCCGTGCGCACCGCCGTCCGCGCCCGGGCGCAGAACAACGGGCAGTCCTGCATCGCCGCCAAGCGCTTCATCGTGCACACGGACGTCTACGAGCGGTTCACCGCCGCGTTCACCGAGGCGATGCGGGCGCTGACGGTCGGCGACCCGCTGGACGAGGCGACGGACGTCGGCCCGCTGGCCAGCCGCCAGGGCCGCGCCGACCTGGAGGAACTGGTCGAGGACGCCCGCGCGCACGGCGCCCGGGTGGAGTGCGGCGGCCGTCGCCCCGAGGGGTGGGACGACGGCTGGTTCTACGAGCCGACCGTCCTGACCGGCATCACCCCGGCGATGCGCGTCCACCAGGAGGAGACCTTCGGGCCGGTCGCCACCGTCTACCGGGCGGCGGACCTGGACGAGGCGGTGGCCCTGGCCAACGACACGCCGTTCGGGCTCAGCTCCAACGTCTGGACCGACGACCCGGCCGAGCAGGAGCGCTTCGTCCGGGACATCCAGGCGGGTGGGGTGTTCTTCAACGGCATGACGGCCTCGCACCCGGCGCTGCCGTTCGGCGGCGTCAAGCGCTCGGGGTTCGGGCGGGAGCTGTCCGGGCACGGGATCCGGGAGTTCTG
Source organism: Kitasatospora sp. NPDC087315 (assembly GCF_044744345.1). Classification (NCBI taxonomy): domain Bacteria; kingdom Bacillati; phylum Actinomycetota; class Actinomycetes; order Kitasatosporales; family Streptomycetaceae; genus Kitasatospora; species Kitasatospora sp. NPDC087315. The sequence continues at coordinate 113,600 of NZ_JBIUYD010000023.1, forward strand.
CAACGTCACCACGGTGTGGCTCGCCTGAACCCCGGCACACCCGCCGACCGGCCCCCGACCCGCCCCTCCGGTCGGCGTCCCCGGCCGGGTCAGCCCGCCATGCGGTGCCTGCCCCGGCCGGGCGTCAGCCAGCGCGCGACCACGCCGCCCAGCGCGATCAGGGTCAGGCCCCACACGATGCTGAAGATCACCAGCATCGGGAGCCAGCTCACCTGCGCTCCGATCGCGCCGAGCCCGAGCGAGAGCGCGACCATGAACACGACCGCTGTCGGGCTGAGGCCGAGCAGGGCGTGCCAGGCCCGGTGCGCCCGGCTCGGATGCTGCGGGGCTTCGGGGCCGGTGTCGAGTTCCTTGTAGGTCAACAGGTCCATCTGGATCGCCTCCGGACGTCGGGGGGACTGCCGGTGAGCAGCTCACGAGGCCTTGCGGGGAGCTGCGGACTTCCTGGTGGTGGTCTTCTTCGCGGTTGTGCTCTTCACTGACGCGCTCTTCACGGACGCCTCCTTCGCGGTCCGGGTCCCGGCGGCGGGCTTCTTCGCGGGGGCGCGCTTGCGTGGCGCCGCCGCCTCCGACTCCGGCTCCCCGGCTGCCGCCTCCGCGTCGGGCGGCGCCTCGGCTGCCCGCCCCCGGTGCCCGCCCCTGGCCTGCCGGAGGCTGCTGCGCAACGCCTCCATCAGGTCGATGACGTTGTCCGGCGCCTCGCCCGGCTCCTCCTCGTGCGGCACCTCCACCCCCTGGATCCGGGCCTCGACGACCTGCTGGAGCGCCTGCTGGTAGTCGTCGTGGAGCTGGGAGAGGTCGAAGCCCTCGGAGAGGGTGTCCATCAGCGAGCGCGCCATCCTGAGCTCCTGCGGCCGGACGGCGATGTCCTCCTCGGGGGCGATGCCGGCCGCCGAGCGGACCTCGTCGGGCCAGATGCAGGTCTGGAGCACCAGTGTCCCGTCGTGCACCCGCAGGACGGCCGGCGACTCCCTGGTCCGCAGCGCGATCTTGGTGACCGCGATCCGACCGGACTCGGTGAGCGCGTCGCGCAGCAGGGCGTACGGCTTGGCGGCGGCCTGGTCGGCGACGCCGACGTAGTACGCCTTGGAGAACATCAGCGGGTCGATCTCGGCGGCGTCGACGAAGGCCAGCACGTCGATGATCTTCTTGCTGGGCAGCGGCAGGTCGGCGAGGTCCTCGTCGGTGAGCGTGACGGTCCGCCCGTCGGGCGACTCGTAGCCCTTGGCGATCTCCGCGTACGGGACCTCCTTCTCCTCCCGCTCGCAGTACCGCTTCATCCGCACCCGGCCCCCGTCCCTGGCGTGCACCTGGTGCAGCGGGACGTCGTGCTCCTGGGTGGCGGAGTACAGGTGAACGGGGATGCTGACCAGCCCGAAGCTGATCGTCCCCTTCCAGGTGGTCTGCATGGGGTCGCCCCTTCCCGGAGGTTCCCGCTCATCGGAGCATCCCGCTCCGGAGATTCCCACTCTGCCCGCCTTTACCCCGATCGGCCACAGGATCGCCGCCGGGCCCGTCCGGGCGGAGAATGGGCGGCGGCGCGAGGAGGTGGACGCGGTGCGCGGCGTGGAGCGGCCCGGCTGCCCGCCCCCGCCACCGGAGCGGACGGTCTACCGCGTGACGTACACGGTGGCCGGCCGGGCCGGGGTGCGGCGGGCGGACGTCACCGTGCTGCCCGGGTACTCGCAGGAGCGCGACATCCCGCGGATCCTGGCCGCCCGTCTCACCGGGCGGCCGGCGGACGCCCGACGGATCACCCTGCTGGACGTGACCGAGCGGTAGCCCCCGGCGCCGGGGCGGGCCGCCACCCGGACCGGGGAGAGCACCGTGCCGTGTCTTCGGCCGATTCGGACATTCCTCCGCCCAGGGCTTGTCCGACGATTCCCGCCGCGCGCTGATGCGACGCGAATCGTCGGACAAGCCCTAGCATCGGGATTCGATCATTTCGCGCCCCCGCCCGGGTGACGGACCGTCAAATCCCTTTCCCCGGAGATTCCATGCCGTCGCCCCGACACCACGCCCCCGCACCGCCCGCACCGCCCGCACCTCCGGGCCGGCCAGGCGCCCCGCGGCCCATCGGCGAGCGGTGCGCCCGGCACCTCGCCGCCGGGCGGGGGCACCGGGGATCAGACCTGCAACGAGGCCAGCGTGACGATGGTGATGTCGGACGGCGCGCCGACCCGGACCGGTGGGCCCCAGGCACCCGCGCCACGGGTCACGTAGAGCTGGGTGTCGCCGTAGCGTTCCAGGCCGGCCACGGTCGGGTTGGCGAGTTCGGCCAGGTAGTTGCCGGGCCAGAGCTGGCCGCCGTGGGTGTGGCCGGAGAGCTGGAGGTCGACGCCGTGCCGGACGGCGTCGTGGATGGTCACCGGCTGGTGCGAGAGCAGGACGGAGGTACGGGCCCGGTCGCGGTCGCCGAGCGCCTTGCCGAAGTCCGGGCCGTCCCCCTGGTCCCGCCCGGCGATGTCGTTGACCCCGGCCAGGTCGAAGCCGGCCAGCTCGACCCGCGCGTTCTGCAGCGGGTGGACGCCCAGTTCGCGGATGAAGTCGACCCAGGGCCCGGCGCCGGAGAAGTACTCGTGGTTGCCGGTGACGAAGTAGGCGCCGTCGCGCGCCCTCAACCGGGCCAACGGTTCGGCTTCGCGGCCGAGTTCGGCCACCGAGCCGTCCACCAGATCCCCCACGACGGCGATCAGGTCCGGCTGCGCGCCGTTGATGGTGTCGACGATCCGCCGGGTGTGCGCGCGGCCCAGGATCGGACCGAGGTGGATGTCGCTGACGACGGCGATCCGGTAGCCGTGGGCCCGCGCGGGCAGCTTCGCGAGCGGCACGGTGACCTGCTTCAGCCGCGGCCCGCGCAGCACGCCGTACGTACCGTTGCCGACGACGGCCGCGGCCGCGCCCGCGGCGCCGATCGCGACCGTGCGGGCGACGAACAGCCGGCGCTCCGGCGAGGGGGCCATGACCGACGATTCATCAGTTTCCTTTTCTTCCAGGGTGGTTGGCTCCACACTGTGCCGGCGCGGCAGCCGGAGCAGCAGCGGCCGGACGGCCTCGCCCACGGCGAGCGCCAGCAGCAGGTAGAGCAGCACCGCGAGCCAGAGGTAGCCGGGCCAGGCCAGCCACCGCTCGACGGCCAGCGGCAGCGCGCGCCCGCCGACCAGGGCGCCGACCGCGAGCAGGGGCAGCAGGACGGCGAGCACCGTACCGGCCCTGCGCCACCAGCCGCCCGGCGTGGAGACGTCGCGCACCAGGCGCCGCCAGAGATACCAGTGTGCCAGGGTCAGCAGGGCGAGGACGGCGAGGAGGCCGAGCACCAAGAAGGCGATCATCACGCCGCCAGTATGTACGGCCCGTTGACGAATCCCCGCGCCGGGCTCCAGCACCTCCCGAGCGCCTTTCGCTGCGTCAGATCTGAGCTTTTCCGGACCCCATTTCACCCACTCTGACCTGCCCCTTTATGTCCGGTGAGCGAACATTTACCAGAACGTTGTTCCGATATGCGGAAGGAGAAAGTAGGTTGCACCGCAATGCGCGGATCCGTCCCCCCACCCTCCGGCGCACGTGCCGAGGGGCAGGCCGCGCTGGAAAGGCACAGGCACCCTTGATGAGTGCGGAAACCACCACCCCCGCCGTCTCGCCCCCCGCCGGCGGCTCCACCCCACCCCCGGCCGACGGTCACCTGAAGGCGGGACTCAAGAACCGCCACCTGTCGATGATCGCGATCGGCGGTGTGATCGGCGCCGGCCTGTTCGTCGGCTCCGGCGCGGGCATCGCGACCACCGGCCCCGGCATCCTGCTCTCGTACACCCTCGCCGGCGTGCTGGTCGTCCTGGTGATGCGGATGCTCGGCGAGATGGCGGCGGCCGATCCGCAGAGCGGCTCGTTCTCGGCGTACGCGGACCGGGCGCTCGGCCGGTGGGCCGGATTCAGCATCGGCTGGCTGTACTGGTTCTTCTGGGTCGTGGTGCTCGCCGTGGAGGCCACCGCCGGCGCGAAGATCCTCAACAACTGGATGCCGGGCGTGCCGCAGTGGGCGTTCGCACTGATCGTGATGGCGGTACTGACCGCGACCAACCTGTTCTCGGTCGCCTCCTACGGCGAGTTCGAGTTCTGGTTCGCCGGGATCAAGGTGGTAGCGATCGCCGCCTTCCTGGTGGTCGGCACGCTGGCCGCGTTCGGGCTGCTGCCCGGCACCCACGCGGTCGGGATGACGAACCTGACCGGCCACGGCGGCTTCCTGCCGCACGGCGTGGGGGCGGTGTTCACCGGCATGCTCACGGTCGTCTTCGCCTTCATGGGCAGCGAGATCGTCACCCTGGCGGCCGGCGAGTCGGAGGACCCGCAGAGGGCGGTCCGCAAGGCGACCAACAGCGTGATCTGGCGGATCGGGATCTTCTACCTGGGCTCGATCCTGCTGGTGGTGACCCTGCTGCCGTGGGACGCCGCCTCGGTCAAGGGCAGCCCGTACGTGGCCGTGCTGGAGCACATAGGGATCCCGGGCGCCGCCCAGGTGATGGACGTGATCGTGCTGACCGCCGTGCTGTCCTGCCTCAACTCCGGGATGTACACCGCCTCCCGGATGGCCTTCTCGCTCGGCCGGCGCGGGGACGCCCCCAGGGCGTTCGCCTCGGTGACCAAGCGCGGGGTGCCGCGGGTCGCGATCCTCTCCTCGGTGGTCTTCGGCTTCGTCGCCGTCTTCTTCAACTACACCTCCCCCAACACCGTCTTCGCCTTCCTGCTGAACTCCTCCGGTGCGGTGGCGCTCTTCGTCTGGCTGGTGATCTGCTTCTCGCAGCTGCGGATGCGGCGGATCATCGAGCGCGAGACCCCCGAGCGCCTGACCGTGCGGATGTGGCTGTACCCGTACCTGACCTGGACCGCCATCGGCATGATCGGGTTCGTGGTGGCGTACATGTTCACGGACGCCGACGGGCGGAAACAGATGTACTTGTCGCTGGTCGCCGCAGCGATCGTGCTGGTGGCGTCGGCCGTGGTGGGCCGCCGGCGGCGGACGGCGGTGGCGGCGGCTGCCTGAGCCACCGCACCGCCCAGGGAACGCCGGGCCCGGAAGCCGATGCGGAGGCTTCCGGGCCCGGCGGCGTTCCGGTACCCGCTCGTGACGGAACGGACATGACCCGCGGACCGGGAGCCCCTACGCTTTCGTGCTGTGCGAGATCTTGCGGCGGGGATGGGATACCTGGTCAAGGGCCAGAGGTGGGTGGGGCGGCACGGCCGCTGGTGGGCGTTCGGGATGCTGCCCGCGCTGCTCACCCTGGCCGGGTACGCGGTGGCGCTGGTGTTCCTCGGGGGCTGGTCGGACGACCTCGCCGAGTGGGCCACCCCGTTCGCGGACGGCTGGGGCTCGCCGTGGCAGGGCCTGCTGCGCACCGCGCTCGCCGCGGTCGTCTTCGGCGGCGGGCTGCTGATCTCGCTGATCACCTTCACCGCGGTCACCCTGCTGGTCGGGCAGCCGTTCTACGAGTCGCTCTGCGCGAAGGTCGACGAGAGCGAGGGCGGCGCGCCCACCCCGCCGGACGTCCCACTCTGGCGCGAGCTGTGGACCGCGGCGCGGGACAGCCTGTTCGTGCTGGTCCGGGTGGCCGGGTTCGGCATCCCGCTGTTCGTCTGCGGGTTCATCCCGGTGGTGGGGCAGACGGTGGTACCGGCGGCCGGGTTCCTGGTGTCCGGCTTCTTCCTCGCGGTCGAGCTGACGGCGGTGGGCCTCCAGCGGCGCGGGGTGCCGCAGCGCGAACGGATCCGGCTGCTGCGCGCCCGGCTCGGGCTCTCGCTCGGCTTCGGGGTGCCGCTGATCCTGGCGTTCCTGATCCCGCTGGTGACGGTCCTCGCCATGCCCGGCGCGGTGGCCGGTGCCACGCTGCTGGCCCGCGACCTGGTGCCGGTCGAGGAGGGCGCCGAGGACGCGGAGGCGGGCACGGAGGCGGGCGCCGACGGACCGGAGGCCGTCGGCGGGGAGGCCGTGCCGGATGTGCCCCCCTACGACCGGTCCGGGCCGCCCGTCCCGGGCAACCCGTACGCGAGCGCTCCTCCGCGGGCGGTCGCCGGGCCCGACCCGCACCCGACCCCCTGAACCGGTGACCCGCCGGTCACCCTGCGCCACTCCCCGCCGCCCGGACCGCCCCGGCGTGTGAGGCCGCCCACACGGGTTTTGCCACCTACTGCCGCCGATAGTGGTCACCCCCGGGCCGGACCGGCTCCGGCGGACGGACGCGCGCCGCCCACCCGGGGCTCCGGGGCGCGGGCACTCCCCGCCGCCCCGGAAGAACCCAGGCCACCGGCCCGCTCCACCCCGTCGTTCGACGACGAGGCGCCCCGGGCCCATCGATTGCCTCAATCGGACAAAACCTTTCAAAGCGCCCGGCCTCGGCCGGGCGCTTCGTCGTCCGCACCCGCCGTGTCCACTACCGGCCGTAGTACCGAGCGCCTTTGCCGCCCGTCCCGGGCTCTGCCAAGAATGGCCCGTCGCCAGGCAGCGCGGACCGCACCACCCACCGCGTACCCCGCCCGCCCCGCAGTTCCTCCGCCGGGGCGCCACGGCCGTCCCGGACGGCACCGCGGGCCCGCTCCCCCGAGCACGCTCGCGCGATGTCCGGCCCCCGCGTGCCACCGGCACGGCCCCCGACGGAAAAGGATCGCCCGCTCCATGCAGCTCAGCCATGCCCGCCGAAACTCCCTGATCACCGGTGTCACCACCCTCGTGGTGGCCGGCGCGGCCACCGCCGCCCTCGCCATCCCGCAGAGCGGCGGCAACGGCGCCGAGGCCGCCGCCCCGGTGGCCGGTGTCTCCGTGGACGGCCGACCGGTCGGGGACCAGGCCCAGGCGGACGCGACGGCTGCCGCCGCCGCCCAGGCGGAGGCCGAGGCACAGGCGCAGGCAGAGGCGCAGGCCGCCGCCCAGGCTCAGGCCGAGGCGGACGCCGCCGCCCAGGCGCAGGCCGCCGCTCAGGCCGAGGCCGACGCGAAGGCCAAGGCGGACGCCGAGGCCGCCGCCTCCCGCTCCCAGGCGCGCTCCGACCTCAACAGCAAGCCCACGTACTCCGGCAGCCCCCGCGAGATCGCCGCCCAGATGGTCCCGGCCGGCCAGTTCCAGTGCTTCAGCAACATCGTCTCCCACGAGAGCAGCTGGAACCCCAGCGCCACCAACGCCTCCTCCGGCGCCTACGGCCTGGTCCAGGCCCTCCCCGCCTCCAAGATGGCCTCCGCCGGCTCCGACTGGCGCACCAACCCCGCCACCCAGATCAAGTGGGGCCTGGACTACATGAACTCCCGTTACGGCAGCCCCTGCGGCGCCTGGTCCTTCTGGCAGTCCCACCACTGGTACTGATCGGCGGCGGCTCACCGGCGTGGACACATCCGGCATACCGGGTGAAGATATGGCGGACGTACGTACGGTTTGACGGGTATTGATCAGAATTGAGCGCCTGCGGGGCTTTGCCACCTCCCGCAGGCGCTCCTACGCTCCGGCGTCATGCCCTCACCCCTGATCAGCGTCGTGCTCCCCGCCTATGACCAGCGGAAACAGCTGGCGGACTGCCTGGACTCACTCGTCGGCCAGTCCTTCCGCGACTTCGAGGTCGTCGTGGTCGCGGACCGCTCCCCCGACTGCCCGGCCGGTCTCGTGGACGCCTTCGCGGCGCGCCACCCCCGGATCTCCGTCCTCCGCCTCGACGCGGCCGTCGGCGTCGGTGTCAGCCGCAACGCGGGGGCCGCCCGGGCGGTGGGCGAGTACCTGCTGTTCCTGGACGCCGACCACCTGCTGCCCCGGGACGGCCTCCGGACGCTGGCCGACCGGCTCGACCGGACCGGGCCGGTGGACGTCCTGCTCTTCGGGCACACCCGCCACCACGCCGGGCGCGACTGGCCCGGTGGCGCGGAGACACTGCTGGCCGAGGCCGGGCCGGAGGTGGCCGGGCCGCTCGACCGGCCCGCGCTGTTCGGCGCGCCCGCCCTGGTCTGGGACCGGCTGCTGCGCCGCGACCTCTGGCACGACCACGGCCTCGCCTTCCCCGACGGCCGGTACGAGGAGATCCCGGTCGCCCACCGGGCGATGCTGGCCGCCGGGCGGATCGCCGTCCTGCCGCGCGCCTGCGTCCAGTTGCGGCGCCGGGAGACCGTCCACCCCGTGGGCTCGCCCGGCAGCAGCCGCTTCGACATCTTCGAGCAGTACGAGCGGAGCTTCGCCCTGCTGGACGAGCGGCCCGGGCTGGACGCCGTCCGCGACGCCCTCTTCACCCGGATGATCCGGCACTACCTGTTCGTCTTCGACCTCGCCGGGTGCGTGGCCCGCGCCGAGCGCCCCCAGTTCTTCCACCGCGCCGCCGAACACCACCGCCGGTTCCAGCCCCCGGGCCACCGGCGGCCGGCCGGTCGCGAGGGCGTCAAGTTCTCGCTGCTGGCGGGCGGCGCCTACCCGGCCTTCGAGATGGCCAAGCTCTCGCACATCGCGCGCGGGACGCTCACCGGCTCGGCCCGCCGGAAGGCCTCGGCCTGACGGCCCGGTGAACGGCCCGGTGAACGACCCGGTCCGACGGCGCCCGGGTCGAAGGCGGGTGCGGGTGCCAGGGCCGGGTGCGGGTACGCGCCACTCCGTCGGCCGCACGCCGGGGTGGCCCGTACCCGTCCCGGCGTCCGGCTGCGATGATCGGCGGGACCTCTGCCGCCCCGCCCGCCGAACCGTACCGGGAGGACCCGTATGAGCCGCCCCTCCGCCACCCCCGGCACCGATCTGGCCCGCGAGCTGGCCGCCACACTGCGCGGCGAGGTCCGGTTCGGCGCGGCCGAGCGGGCCGTCTACAGCCAGGACGCGTCCAACTACCGCCACCTGCCACTCGGCGTGGTCAAACCGGCCGACCTGGACGACGTGCGCACGGCGCTCGCGCTCTGCGGGCAGTACGGCGTTCCGGTGGTGGCGCGCGGGGCCGGCACCAGCGTCGGCGGGCAGGCGATCGGCCCGGGAGCCGTCGTGCTGGACTTCCGCCGCCACCTCGGCGCCGTCCTCGACGTGGACCCGGAGCGCCGCACCGCCCGGGTCGAGCCCGGCGCCGTCCTGGACGACCTGCAACGGGCCGCCCGCCGCCACGGTCTGCGGTTCGGGCCGGACCCGTCCACGCACAGCCGGTGCACGCTCGGCGGCATGATCGGCAACGACTCCTGCGGTGCGCACTCGGTGGTCTGGGGCCGCACCAGCGACAACGTCGAGTCGCTGGACCTGCTGCTCGCCGACGGCACCGAACTGACCGTCGGCGGCGCGCTCGGCCCCGCCGAACGCGCCGCGCTGCGGGCGCTCCCCGGCCGGGTCGGCGAACTCCACCGGGACCTCCAGGACTTCACCGACCGCAACCTGGCCACCATCCGCCAGGGCATGCCGAGCCTGCCGCGCCGCACCTCCGGCTACCCGCTGGACGCGCTGCTGCCCGAGCACGGCCACCACCTCGCCCGCGCGCTCACCGGCACCGAGGGCACCTGCGCGCTGCTGCTCGGCGCCACCGTCCGCCTGGTCGAGGAGCCGGCCGCCCGCGCCCTGGTGGTGGCCGGCTACCCCGACGAGGGCGCGGCCGCCGACGCCGTCCCCGCCCTGCTGCCGCTGCGCCCGCTGACCGTCGAGGGCATGGCCGCCGACCTGATCGCCGCCCTGCTCGCGGCCGGCCCCCGACCGCCCGCGCTGGACCGGCTGCCCGAGGGCGCGTGCTGGCTCTTCCTGGAGACCGGCGGCACGACGCCGGCCGAGGCGCTCGACGCCGCGCGCCTCCTCGCCGACACCGTACGGCGGGAGCGCCCGGCCACCGCCACCGTGGTGACCGATCCCGGCGAGCAGCGGCAGCTCTGGGGGGTGCGCGAGGCCGCCGCCGGGATCGTCACCCGGCTGCCGGGCGGCGCGGCCGGAGGGGGGATCGAGGCCTGGCCCGGGTGGGAGGACTCCGCGGTGCCGCCGGAGCGGCTCGGCGACTATCTGCGCGACCTGCGGGCGCTGCTTCGCCGCCACAGTCTGCGCGGCGTTCCGTACGGGCACTTCGGCGAGGGCTGCGTCCACCTGCGGATCGACTTTCCGTTGACCGAGCCCCAAGGGGTGCTGGTCTTCCGGGAGTTCATGGAGCAGGCGGCCGATCTCGTGGTCTCGTACGGCGGTTCGCTCTCCGGTGAGCACGGCGACGGCCAGGCCCGCGCCGAGTTGCTGAGCCGGATGTACCCGTCCGAAATCATCGGCCTGTTCGGGGAGTTCAAGCGGATCTGGGATCCGGGCAACGTCCTCAACCCGGGTGCGCTGGTGGACCCGCGCCCGCTGGACGCCGATCTGCGCTTCGCCGGGCCGGTCCGCCCGCTGCCGCTCGCGCTCCCGTACCCGGGTGACGACGGCAGCCTGCTGAAGGCCGTGCACCGGTGCGTCGGGGTCGGCAAGTGCGTCGACACCAGCACCGGGGTGATGTGCCCCAGCTACATGGCGACCAGCGAGGAACGCCACTCCACCCGGGGCCGGGCCCGGCTGCTCGCCGAGATGCTGCGCGGCGAGTCGATCCCGGACGGCTGGCGCTCGCCGGAGGTCCGGGAGGCCCTGGACCTCTGCCTCGGCTGCAAGGGATGCGCGAGCGACTGCCCCGTCCACGTCGACATGGCCACCTACCGGACCGAGTTCCTGTACCAGCACTACCGGCACCGGCCGCGGCCGGCCGCGCACCTCTCGATGGGCTGGCTGCCGCTCTGGCTGCGGGCCGTCGCCCTCGCCCCCGGCGCGGCCAACCTGATCGCCCGCTCCCCCGTCGCGGGGCCGCTGAAGCGGCTCGGCGGGATCGACCCGCGGCGGGTGGTCCCGGTCTTCCCGCCGGAGACCTTCACCCGCTGGTACCGGCGCCACCGCGCCGCGCACCCCGCCCCGGTGGGCGCGCGGCCCGTCCTGCTCTGGCCGGACACCTTCTCCGAGCATCTCCAGCCCGGCGTGCTGCGCTCCGCCGTCGAGGTACTGGAGCATCTGGGCTTCGACGTCCGGCTGCCGTCCGGGCCGGTCTGCTGCGGCCTGACCTGGTACTCCACCGGCCAACTCGGCACCGCCCGGCGGGTGATGCGCCGCAGCCTGCGCGCGCTGGCCGGCACCGGGCTGCCGGCCGGCACCCCCGTGGTCGGCATGGACCCGAGCTGCACCGCCACCCTGCGCGAGGACCTGCCCCGCCTGCTCGGCCCCGAAGGCCGCCCGGCGGCCGAACGGACCCGAACCTTCGCCGAGTTCATCGACGCGTACGCGCCGGACGCCCCGCTCCCGTGGCTCCCGCTGGACGCCATCACCCAGACCCACTGCCACCAGCACGCCGTCCTCGGCACCGCCGCCGACCGCCGGGTCGAGGCCCGGATGGGCCTGCACAACCGCGTGCTGGACTCCGGCTGCTGCGGACTGGCCGGCAACTTCGGCTTCGAGCAGGGGCACTTCGAGGTCTCGGTGGCGATCGCCGAGCGGGTCCTGCTGCCCGAGGTCCGGGCCGCGTCCGCCGACACCGTGATCCTGGCCGACGGCTTCAGCTGCCGTACCCAGATCTCCCAACTCGCCCAGGGGCGCCAGTCCCTGCACCTGGCGGAGCTGATGGCGCGGGCGCTGCGGGAGGCGCCCGGGGCCTGAACCCCCGGGCGGGAGCGGCGGCGCCCGGGTGGTTCCCGGGCCCCGGGTCAGCCGCCCTGGGCGCTCGTGGCGCTCTCCGCCGCCGGCTCCTCCTCGGCGCAGACCGCGGACACGAACTCCGCGACCCTGGCCTGCGGCAGCCCGCGCGCGATGTCCGCCTCGCTGATCATCCCGACGAGTTCGTGCTCCGGGTGGTTGATCACCGGCAGCCGCCGCACCCGGTACTGCTCCATCACCCGCAGGACCTGTTCGGTGTCCTCGTCCGCCTCCACGGTCATCGGCCGGCCCTGGGCCAGTTCACCGGCGGTCACCCGCGCCGGATCCCGGCCCTCGGCAACGCACTTCAGCACGATGTCCCGGTCGGTGAGGATGCCCAGCAGCTTCTGCTGCTCGCCGCAGATCGGCAGCGCCCCGACGTGCCGTTCCCGCATGATCCGGGCCGCGTCGGCGAGGGTCTCGTGCTCACCCACGCACTCCGCCCCCTGGTGCATGATGTCGCTGGCTCTGGTCATGATCGGCCTCCTGACGTGCCTGCCACTCCCGTTACTCCATCGTGGTCCGGCCCGGGGGCCTCCGCCACCGGGCGCCGCGCCACCGCCGCCGTCACCCGGCCCGCTCGACCCGCGGCCCGTCCTGCCCACTCTCCCGCCTGCCCGGCTCCGGGTGCGCCACGCCGTCCGGCTCGTCCAGCGGCGAATGTTCCAACAGCTCTTCCAACGGGGGAAGTTCGAGCTGCTCCACCCCGGGCGCCACGGCCTCCGCCGCGCCCGTCCCGACCTCCGCCGACGGCTCCTCGGCCTGCGCCGCCGACCGGTGGTGCGCGTCGGTCGCGCTGTCCAGGAACCGCAGCAGCTCCACCGGGAAGGGCAGCACCAGGGTCGAGTTCTTCTCCGCGGCCACCTCCACCACGGTCTGCAGCAGCCGCAGTTGGAGCGCCGCGGGGGTCGCGCTCATCACCGCCGCCGCCTCCGACAGCCGCGCCGACGCCTGGTACTCGCCGTCCGCGGTGATGATCCGCGCCCGGCGCTCCCGCTCGGCCTCCGCCTGCCGGGACATCGATCGCTTCATCGACTCCGGCAGCGCGACGTCCTTGATCTCCACCCGGTCGATCTCGATGCCCCAGCCCAGCGCCGGGCTGTCGATCATCAACTCCAGCCCCTGGTTGATCGGTTCGCGGTTGGCCAGCAGGTCGTCCAGCTCGCTCTTGCCGATGATCGAGCGCAGTGAGGTCTGCGCGACCTGCGAGATCGCGAAGTTGTAGTCCTGGACGTTGACGATCGCCTTCACCGGGTCTTCCACCCGGAAGTACACCACCGCGTCCACCCGGACGGTGACGTTGTCGCGGGTGATGCCCTCCTGCGCGGGGATCGGCAGCGTCACGATCTGGACGTTCACCCGCCGCAGCCGGTCCGCCACCGGCATCAGCGCCACCAGCCCCGGCTCCCGCAGCTGCGGGCGGACCCGGCCGAACCGGAACACCACACCCCGCTGGAACTGCTGCACGACCCGCAGGCTCAGCCCGGCCCAGACGCCCACCAGCCCGATGGCCCCCAGCACCGCCCCCAGCACCGCATCGAAAATCAGCATCGCGGTCTCCTCGCGCGCACCAGCACGCCCCGGCCGTCACCGACCCGGCCGAGCCGGGGTCCGCCGGAACCACCGGTTCCACGCTACGCCTGCCGGGGCGCCGCCGAAACGGCTCCCCCACGCCCCTGGTACAGGCGGCCCGGTGCGGGACCCTACGGAACCCTAGGATCGTGCCCATGCCCCAGCGCCCGGACGAAGGCCCCGCCACCGACCCCGGCCACCCCCGTCACCCGGCCGAGGCCGCCGCCCGCGCGGACGGGCTGGCCGTGCTCGACCGCGTCGTCACCGGCTGCCGGGCCTGCCCGCGCCTGGTCGCCTGGCGCGAGGAGACCGCCCGCACCAAGCGCCGCGCCTACCAGGACTGGGACTACTGGGCCCGCCCGATCCCCGGCTTCGGCCCGCCCGACGCGCCGCTCGTCCTGGTCGGCCTCGCCCCGGCCGCGCACGGCGCCAACCGCACCGGGCGGATCTTCACCGGCGACCCCTCCGGCGACCTGCTCTACGCCGCGCTGCACCGGCTCGGGCTGGCCAACCGCGCCGAGTCGGTCCGGCACGGGGACGGGCTGCGCCTGCACGGCGTCCGGATCACCGACCCGGTCCGCTGCGCCCCGCCCGACAACAAGCCGACCACCTCCGAACGCGACACCTGCCGCCCCTGGATCACCCGGGAGCTGGAGCTGATGCGGCCCACCGTCCGGACCGTGGTCGCGCTCGGCGGCTTCGCCTGGCAGGCGCTGCTCCCGGCGGTCGCCGCGGCCGGCTGGCTGCTCCCCCGCCCCCGTCCGGTCTTCGGCCACGGCGCCCACGTCACCCTGGCCGCCGCCGACGGCGGCCCGCCGCTGGAGCTGTACGGCTGCTACCACGTCAGCCCGCGCAACACGAACACCGGGCGCCTCACCACCGCCATGCTCCGCGACCTGCTCCGCACCGCCGCCCGCTCCGCGGGCCTCGCCCCGCGCGAGGACTGAGCACCGGCGGGAGACCCGCTACCCGAATCGGGCCAGGCGCCGTTTCGCCGCCCGGGCCCACACCGGTGCGAGGTCCCGCCGGGCCGCCTCGGCGGCCGCCAGCTGCTGCCCGTAGAGCACCCCGTAGCCGAAGGTCCGGCCGGCGCCGGGGGCGGTGGCGCGTTCGAGCAGGGCGGTCGCCGCGACGACCGCGTCCTGGTGCTCCCCGAGCACCTCCTGGACCGCCTTCATCCGTTCGGCGTACCGCTCCGCCGCCGGGCCGACGGCCGGGGCCGCCGTCTCCCCCGCGTAACGGGCCCGCTTCGCGGCCTTCCGCGCCTCGTGCAGGGCCCGGTCACGCGCGGGCGGGTCAGCGGCGGCCCGGGCCAGCCGCACCCGCTCGGCCGTCCGGCGCTGCTCGCGCGCGGCGACCCTGGCCAGCTCCGGCACGGCGGCCCGCTCGGCGCGCCCGCGCAGCGGAGGGTCGGCGAGCAGCGCGGCCAGGCCCGCCGCCAGGGCCTGCCGCCGGGGGCTGTCCAGCGCCGCGACGACCTCCGGCCGGACCCGCCGGTACTCCTCCCGCCCCCACCGCTCCAGCTCGGCCGCGACCTGCTCGGGTCCGCACTCCGGCGGCAGCTCCCGGGCCCGCGCCACCAGCCGCTCGGCCAGCACCTCCCGGTCCCGGGCCCGCCCGAGGGCGGAGGCCAGCCACCGCAGCTCGGCCACCAACTCGTCGGTGGTGCCCCGGACGAACAGTCGCCGGTACGTCCGCAGCGCGCTGCGCAGCCGCCGGCAGGCGACCCGCATCCGGTGCACCGCGTCCGGTTCGTCCGCCCGCACGGCCGCGTCCAGCCCGGCCAGTACGGCGGCCTGCGCCCCGATCCGGTCGAGCAGCACCCGGCCCGCGGTGGGCTCGGCTGCGGCCATGCGCGCTCACCCCCTCGTCGGGGCTTCCGGTACGTCTTCCAGGCTAGATGATCGATGCCAAGGGGCTCGTACGGGTGCCGCACGAGCATGTCCCCGTGCACGGCCATCGGACCGGCCGTCGGCCTCAGGCCGATCGTGCGCCCGCCGCATGCGGCTTTCCGCGGGAGGGGGCAGGGTGGAGGGATACGGATCCGCCCGAACCGTCGACGCGCCCGGTGACGCGGCCGTCGGCCGAAGGAGGTGCCGTGCGCACCCGGAAGATCCCCCGCCGGAGCCTGGCCCTGGCCGTCGCGGCCCTCGCCGCCCTGCCGGCCGCCGCGCTCACCTCCCCCGCCCAGGCGGCGACCGGTGCCCCGCCGGTCGGCTTCGTGGAGCTGCCCAGCAGCCTGGTGCCGTCCGACCACGGGAAGCGGGTGTTCACCGTCACGTACCGCAACGACGCGTCGACGGACCGGACCGTGGCGCCGCAGATCCTGGTCGAGTCCCCCGAGCGGGGCCCCTACCTCGATCCGTCGGACATCCGGCTCGAAGTGCTGGCACCCGACGGCCACTGGCGCACCATGCCGCTCGCCAGCCAGACCGGCACCCTGTACACCCGGCTCACCCCGGCGAAGGTCGTCCTCCACGGCCACCACACCCTCACCGGGCGGTACCGGCTCACCGTCGTCGGAACGCTCCTCGGAACGGTCGGGCGAGGGACGATCGAACCGAGGGTGGCGCTCTACGCCTGACTCACCCGGAAAAGCCTGACGCGCCCGCTACGGCAGCGGCGCCGGGGTGAAGGTCCCGGTGGGGGCGTCGCGCCAGACCGGACCGGCCAGGGCGCCGCCGAAGACCTGGCCCACCACCCTGCCGCCGATGCGCCGGCCGTCCGGGGGCTTCGGGTCGTCGGTGTCGCCGACGACGGTCGCACCGGCCATCTCGGGGGTGCGGCCGACGACCTCGGACGCCACCAGGGCCGCACCCAGGGCGGCGTGCTGGTCCCTGGTTCCCCGGTGCCGGGAGACCGCGCCGGACGCCGCCCGGGACCGGGCCACCCGATCCGGTGCGTGACCGCCTCCTGTCCCGGCGGACCGCTCAACCCTCCTGCGGCGTCCGCCCGATGACGCGCCGGACCGCAACGCGCCCGGCTACGGCCGGAGTTGGAGCGCCAGGGACATGGTGTAGCCGACCAGGGCGGCGAAGAGGCAGACGGCGGTGGTGTAACGCGGGGTGAAGGGCAGGCCGGCCAGGGAGGGGTAGAGGAGGACGGCGGCACCGGCGGCGATGTCGGCGGCGTAGAGGCCGCCGGGCGGGACCGCGCCGGTGGAGCGCGCCGCCCAGCCGGTGGCGATCAGGAAGCCGGTGAGGAGGGTGAAGCCGGACAGCAGGCCGGAGCCGATCCCGTAGATGGCGGGGTGGGGTTCGGGTGGGTCCTCACCCTCGGGGACGGCGGGGCGCAGCCGGTGGGCGACGGCGAGAGCGGCGACGGCGATCGCCATGGCCGCGGCGGCGCTGAGGAGCGGGCCGGGGTTCATCTGCGGCTCCGGGGTGTCGGGTGGAAGTGGCCGAGGGCCGCTGCGAGGACGGCCGGGACCAGGACGACGATGATCAGCACAGCGGTCCAGACCACCGGGTCGAGGGCGGGCGGGGGCGGAGCGCCGCTGGTCGGCGGCAGTGCGCCGACGATCGCGACGGTCACGGCGGGCGCGGGTGCGGCCGACGGCGGCGGGGCGGGAGGCGGTGGAAGCTCCGCCGGCGAGGGTGAGAACGACGGCACGGCCGACGGTGACGCCCGGTGCGGCGCCGGCTGCTCCCGGCCCGGCTCGGCGCTCTCGGCCGCCGGGGCCGACGGGGCGGCCTGCCACGGCGCGGGCGACGACCACGGGGGCGTGGACGGGACCGGCACAGCGTCCGGCCCAGCGTTCGTCGGAGCGGAAGGAGTGGACGGAACGGGAGGAGAGGGCGAAGCGGGTACCGGCGAGGGCGTGGCCGAAGGCGCCGGACAGTGCTCCCACGGCGGGTGCACCGTCGGCGGATCGGGTGCCACCGGCGGATCGATCACCGGCGGATCGATCACGGGCGGACCGACCGCCGGCGGGGCGGGCGGCAGGGGCGGCAGAGGAGGCGCCGGCGGACGTACCGTCGGCGGGCTCGGGCTGAACGGCGGCCCGGGGTGCGGGTTCCACTGGCCGGGGGCGGCGAGGGTGTGGTCCATCGCCAGATTGTCGAATCGCCCCCGCCGCCGACGGCAGCCCCTGACGGTGCCTCAGCCGTCCTCGCCGTCCCAAACCCACCCAGCCGGTGAACTCCCCGCCTTTCCCCCGCGAACGAACGACCACGGAGGGGCAATCTGTTCGGGCTTGTGACCACGACCGCCGACGCACCCTCGTCCCGGGTGTAAACGTCGTGGCATACTCCGGGGCGTGACGACTTCCACGCACGCGACGAGGGCCCTGCGGGCCGCGGTGTTCACCGCGTTCGCCGTGCCGCTGTCCGCGCTGGGGCAGGTCGTCATCACCGGTCGCCCGCTGCCGCTCACCCTGGTGGTGGCCGCGACCGCGGTCGTCTTCCTGGTCGCGGCCGTGCTGGCCGGCCGGGAGCGCCGGCTGGTGCACATCTCGGCCGTGCTGGTCCCGGTCGAGCTGATGCTCAACACGACCTTCAATCTGGGCCAGGCCGGCTGCGGCCCGGCCCTCGGGGCGGAGCACGCCCCCGCGCGCGGTATGAACCTGCTGGTGTGCGGCGGCGGTTCGGTCGACGGGTCGCTGTTCTCCGGGCAGTTGGGACACACCGGGCCGCTCGCACCCGCCGTCACCCAGCTGCTCGTCCTGCTGGTCCACCTGCTGGTCGCGCTGGCCGCCGCCGTCTGGCTGCGGCTGGGCGACGCCGCCCTGTCGGGCCTGGCCCGCTCGCTGCGCGCGTTGCGCCAGTCGCTCGCGGCCCCGCTGCGCGCCCTGTTCCTGCTGCTGGCCCCGGCTCCGGTCCGGCCGGTGCTGCGGGTGCCGCTGCCGGTCTCGGACCGGCCGCGGCCGCGTCGCGAGGCCGTGGTGCTCAGCCCGGCGCCCCGGCGTGGCCCGCCGTCGGCCTTCGCGCCCGCCTGCTGACGACCCCGCCGCCACGGCGGCCCCGGGAGCACCCGGACACCCCCGCAGGCGGTGTGCCACGCCCGAGCAGACCAGTCCGAGCCCCCTCGTGCCCGCCGGCGCCCCGCGCCGCGCCGAGGCGGCGCCCCCGCGCACACCGCGCGCCCCGTACAGGAGTTGACCCACCATGGCCCAGTCCAGCAACAGGCAGCCGAACCCGAACAGCAAGCAGGCCAAGCGCGTCAGCGCCCGCGAGCGGATCCAGGAGGCGCAGCGCCAGGAGCAGCAGGCGGCCAAGCGCCGCCGGCTGATCGTCGTCGCCGTCTCGGCCGTCGCCGTGCTCGCCATAGCGGGCGGGGCGGCGGTGGCGATCAGCTCGGCGGGTGACGACAAGTCCTCCGCCGCCGAGCCCGCCGCGCCGACCGCGCTGGTCGTGCCCGCCAACACCACCGGCCCGGACGGCACCCTGGTGGTGTACGGCAAGGCCGACGCCCCGCACACGCTGCAGGTGTTCGAGGACTTCCGCTGCCCGGTCTGCAAGACCTTCGAGGCGACCAACGGCGACACCGTCAAGAAGCTGGCGGACGACGGCACGGTCAAGATCGAGTACCACCTGGCCGCGTTCCTGGACAAGCCGCTCGGCGGCAAGGGCTCGCGCACGGCGCTGGCCGCCGCCGGCGCCGCGCTGAACGAGGGCGTGGACAAGTTCAAGCAGTTCCACGACGTGCTCTACGCCAACCAGCCGGACGAGCGCCAGGACGCCTTCGGCGACGTCAACCACCTGCTGGACCTGGCCGGTCAGGTGCCGGGGCTGAAGACGGACGCCTTCGTCAAGGCGGTCAACGACCGGACGTACGCGCCGTGGGCGACGAAGGTCGCGGACGCGTTCAGCAGCAGCGGGGTGACGGGCACGCCGACGGTCAAGCTGGACGGCAAGCCGATCACGCTGTTCAGCGGCAACCGCGCGGTGACGCCCGAGGAGTTCACGGCCCAGATCAAGCAGGCCACGGGCGCGCAGTGAGCACCACCGGCCCGGCCGATCTCCGGCCGGGCCGGTCCCCTTCACACCTACCGGAGTGCTCTGCCATGACCGCCCCGACCACCGTGAACCCCTCCCCTCCCGTGGCCGCCACCACCCCGCCGAACCGCGCGCCGATCGGCGCGGGCCGGGTGTACTCCCTGTTCCTGCTGATCGGCGGGCTGACCGGGCTGGCCGCCTCGGCCGTCCTGACCTTCGACAAGCTCCGCATCCTCGAGAACCCGTCGTACATACCCAGTTGCAACATCAACCCGGTGATCAGCTGTGGTTCGGTGATGCGCACCGAACAGGCCGAGGTCTTCGGTTTCCCGAACCCGCTGCTCGGCCTGGCCGCGTTCGGCGCGCTGACGGCGATCGGCGCCGGGCTGCTGGCGGGCGCCGCCTACCGCCGCTGGTTCTGGCTGGGTCTGCACGCGGGCACCCTGCTCGGGGTGTTCTTCGTGCACTGGCTGATCGACCAGGCGCTGTACCGGATCGGGGCGCTCTGCCCCTACTGCATGGTGGTCTGGGCCACCGTGATCCCGCTCTTCTGGTACACGACGCTGCACAACCTGCGCACCGGTGTCATCCCGGTCGGCCCCCGGCTGCGGCCGGTGGTCCGCGAGGCCGCCCGCTACCACTGGGCGCTCCCGGTCCTCTGGGCGGCCGTGATCGCCCTGCTGATCCTCAACCGCTTCTGGTACTACTGGAGCACCCTGCTCTGAGCCCCGGCGGCCCCACCGGCCTGTCGTACCGGGGCTGTTCTCGACATGGACCCGGCTTGTTCACGGGGTATCGAGTACAGCCCTCCTCCGCTGCTAGAGATGACCTGTTCCCGTCAGCGCCCGGCGCTCGCCTCGATCGCGAGCACCGGGCGCTGACGGGCTCCATCCGGCGAGAGGAGGTGACCAGGATGAAGAAGATCGCCATCCGCAAGGCGGGCTCGGTCCGTCTGACCAGCGCTGCGGCGCTCTACGGCGGCGCCCCGTGCGGGCCGACGTGGCCCCCGATCCCGCTCCCCGCGTAGTCGCGAGCGGCTCGGACCGGCGGTGGCCCCGGGGATCCTCCCGGAGCCACCGCCGCGTGCCACGAGCCGTCCTGCGGTCGGTGTCCCGGTCATCCGCTTGGAGGAGCCATGCCAGACAGGCCGGCCACGGCCGAGCCCGGCGAGCAGCAACCGCCGCAGGCCGTACGGCAGCCACCGGAACCGGACCGGCCTCTCACCTTCCACGAGCTCGTCTTCCAGCCGGACGGCGACGAGGTGACGGTCGGACGGCTCGACGAGGGGACCTTCGTGGTCCTTCCCGCGGACGGCGCGGCACTGCTGCGCCGGCTCGTGGACGGGATGCCCCGCGCGCAGGCCGCGCGGTGGTACACCGAGACCTACGGCGAGACGGTCGACCTCGCCGACTTCGTCGCCGATCTCGGCGAACTCGGCTTCCTGCGGCCGCCGGGCGAACCGGCGGCGCCGCGCCCACCGGTGCGCTGGCAGCGGCTCGGGCGGGCGGTGTTCTCCCGCGTCGGCGCGGTGCTGTATCTCCTGCTGCTGGCGGCCTGGTTGACCGCCGTGGTCCGCTCCCCCGACCTGGCCCCCGGCTACCGGCACCTGTTCTTCACCCCGTACATGTCGGTGCTCGTCGCGGTCATGTTCCTCGCCCAGGCGCCACTGATCCTGCTGCACGAGGCCGCGCACGCGCTGGCAGGGCGCCGCCTGGGCCTGCCGTCCACCCTGTCCGTGGGCCGGCGGCTGTACTTCGTGGTCTTCCAGACGGCCCTGGACGGGCTGGTCGCGGTGGAACGCCGCAAACGGGTGCTCCCGATGCTCGCCGGCATGCTCACCGACGTCGCCGTCCTCGCCTCGCTGACCCTGCTGGCCGCCGCCACCCGCACCGCCGACGGCGGCTTCTCCCTGATCGGCGGCGTGGCCCTGGGCCTCGGGTACTCGACCGTGCTGCGGCTGCTGTGGCAGTGCTTCTTCTTCCTGCGAACCGATGTGTACTACCTCGTGGTCACCGTGCTGGGCTGCGTCGACCTGCAGACGACGGCCAAGCAGCTGCTGGCGAACCGGTGGGCGCGGCTGCGGGGCCGCCCCGAGCCGTACGCCCCGGAGAGCTGGCACCCCCGCGACCGCTCGGTGGCCCGCTGGTACTCGGTCCTGATGGCCGTCGGCTACACCGCCGCCCTGGCGACGATGGCGGTCAGCCTGCCCCCGATCGTGGCCAAGGCGTACGGGACGGTGCTCACGCAGCTGTCCGGCGACCCGGCGCACCGCTGGACCGGGCTCGCCGACAGCGTCCTGTTCCTGTTGATGACCGTCGGTGAACTCACCCTCGCCACCGTGCTGTTCCTGCGGGAGCGGCGCACCCGGCGCACCGCCCGCACCGCGGCCGGCCTGCCGTTCCCGTCCTGACGTCCCCCCTGGAGGGCCCATGTCCATCACCTCCGCCGACCACGCCGCGCCGACGGGTGGCGGGCGGCACGTCCTCGTGGCCGGTCGGCTGCGCCGGGACCGTGCCGCCGCCCGGGAGCGGCTCGGCGTCCCGGCGCCCCTGCTGCCGGAGATCTCCGCGCACCGCAGGCTGCGCGGCCCGTACACGGCCGCCGGCACACTGGTCCGGGGGCTGCTGCCGGACGCGCTGGCGCGGCGGCCTGAGCTGGTCACCGCCCACGAGGTCGAACTCCTCACCGTGGCACCGGAGCTGCGCGACCGGCTGCCCGCCACCCGGGAGACCCTCACCTCGCTGGCCGTGCCCCAGGAGCGGACCCGCTTCTACTCGCGCCGGCGCACGCTGCGGATCGCGCACGGGCTGCAGGAGTTCCTGGCCGAGCTGCTCACCGCCGAGGGGTACGGCACCCGTTCCCTGGTCGTCGAGGACCTCGACCACGCCGACCCGACCGATCTGGAGTTCCTCTCCGTCCTCCTGCGGCGCACCGACCCGGCACTGCTGACCGTGCTGGCCGGGGGCACCGCCGCACTGCTCGACCCGTCGCCGGCCGATCCCGCGGTGGAGCCCGGCACCCCGCCCGGCGAGAACCTGCCGCTGGTCCTGGCGCTCCACTGCACGCGGATCGACGCCCCGGCGGCCGCCCCCGCCGTACCGGACGAGACGGACGACGAGACGGACGAGGCGAACAGCCGGGCGGCGGCGGCCCGTTACATCGCCGGGGACGCCACCGACGACGACCCGGCCGCGCTCGCCGCCTACCTCCGCCTCCCGGCCGGGGAACGGCAGGCCCTGCACGACCAACGGGCCGAGGCCCTGCTGGCCGCCGGTGAGAGATCGGCGGCACTGGGCGCCGTCCCGTACCACCGCGAACACGGCAGTGACGTCCTCGGCACCGGACTGCCCGCGCTCGCCGAGGCGATGGACGCCTGCATGCTGCTCGGCTTCTACGACGCCACCCTCGACCTGTGCCGCCGGGGCCGCGCGCTCTGCGATCCCGAACGGCACCCGGAGGCCTGGTGGCACTTCACCGGCAAGATGCCGACCTCGCTGTCCGCCCTCGGCCGGGCCGACGAGGCCGAGGCGATCTGCGACGAGGCCCGGGCCCGGTCGCGCAACCCCGCCGTCCACATCCAGTGCGCGTACGCGACCGCCATGCTGTTCACCAGGCACCGCGCGCCCGACCGCCGCGACCACGACCGGGCCCTGGGCTGGATCAACGAGGCCATCGCCCTCGCCTCGCTCCTGCCCGACCGCCGCCAGCGCGCCTTCAACACCGTCTTCCACAACAACGGCCTCGCCCTGATCGAGGCGCACCTCGGCCGCCCCGAGGCGGCCCTCGAACTGGTCACGGCCGGCCTCGCCGAGCTCGACCGCGACCTCGGCCACGACGAGCACAGCCTGCACCGCTCCGTCCTGCGCCACAACCGGGCGACGGTGCTCGGCGGACTGGGCCGGCTGGACGAGGCCCTGGACGACCTCCGCGCGGTGATCGCCGCCGATCCGCACTATCCGGAGTACCACTTCGATCTCGGCAACCTGCTCCGGTCGCGGGGCGACGACGAGGCCGCGCTCGCCGCCTACGAGACGGCGCTGCGCCTCGGCCCGCCGTTCCCCGAGGTCTACTACAACCGGGGGGACGTCAGGAACGCGAACGGCGACACCGAGGGCGCCCTCGCCGACTTCGGCTATGTGCTGGTGCTGGACCCGAGCTTCGTCGACGCCTACGTCAACCGGGCCGGGATCCTGCTCGACCTCGGCGATCCGGACGGCGCCGGGCGGGACGCCGCGGCCGGGCTCGCGCTGGACCCGCAGAACCCGCACCTGCTGGCCGCACTCGGCCGGGTGCACGCGGAACGCGACGAGCACAAGGCGGCGCGGGAGGCCTTCGACCGGGCCCTGGCCGCCGACCCGCACCTGCTGCCCGCCCTGTGCGGCCGGGCTACTGCGGCCTGCCAACTCGACGACCTGGAAAAGGCCCTGACGGATCTTCACCAAGCGGTCGAGCTCGCTCCGCAGGATCCGGCCGTCCGGTACAACCGCGCCTTCGTCCTGCTGAGGGCCGACCGGTGGGACGCCGCACTCGCCGATCTCGACATCGCCGCCGAACTCCTTCCGGAGGACGAGGACGTCCTCGCCGCCCGCGCCGAGTGCCTGGCGCGGCGCGCGGCCATGACGGGCTGACCGCCGGTGCCGGGCCGCACCCCCGCGGCCCGGCACCCGGGCAAGACCTAAGGGATCCAGCGGCCGACGACGCTACGGGTGCGGCTCAGCACGGCGACCGCCAGCCGCGCCACGGCGCCGGAGAGCGGCTTCTGGTCCGCCCCGCCCTGACCTGCCCCGCCCTGGCCCGCCCCGCCCTGGCCCGGCCCGGCCGGCCGCGGGTCGGCACCGGCCGTCATCCGCCGCGCACGCCCGGCCATCGCCCGCTGCCGCACCACCAGGAGCGAGCCGGGCGGCAGCCCGAAGGTCTCCTCGTACGAGCCGACCAGCGCCTCGGAGGGTATCCGCCGACCCATTTCGATGTCCGAGAACATACTGTGCGCGCTGTATCCCAGCCGCCGGGCAAGCGCCCGCATCGAGAGGCCGTGCTCCAGCCGCAGTCGACGCAGGACAATTCCTAATTCCCGCTCGGCGAATTCGGAATCCGCCCCGGAGGCCAGCGGCGGGCGGCCCGCCGGCGTCACCGGCGACCTGCCCGGCGGCCATCTGTCACCGCGTCTGGCGCTCTCCGGATTCTGCAATACCATGCCATCACCACATTCTCGGATAGGTCCGCGCAGCGCACGCTCTCTGCGCAATGCAGTGCGGCGCCCGCCGGGGCCGGGCCAGGCCGCAACTGGCCCCCGAACAGGGACGATGCACCGCGACGGGCAGGGGTGGCACCAACCCCTCCCCCCGGGGCGGCGCCGGGACAAACACCCCCCAGATATCTGGGGGGTGCCGACGCACGGCCATTCCGCTGCCGGTATTTCGCAGCGTAAGCCGGTGTAACAGCCGCATAACACGCATCAGCATGCCGCTCACCGGCGCGTGCGTCAATGGCGAATACCCCGCCCCGCGCCACTGCGAGCCGGCGTGCGGACCGGCGCGGCGGAATATCGGTGAAACTCCCCCAGGAGTTCCCAGGCGTCGCCCTCCATCCCACGCATCCCGCCGGACGCAACCGGACGCGGCGGAGCCCTCGGTGGGGTGTCAGCCGAAGACGGCCCGGCGGAAGGCGTTGCGCAGGTCGGTGAGCGGCTGGAGCTCGCGGTTGTAGTGGACCTTGTTGGTGAGCAGCAGCGCCCAGCGGCCGAGCCGGAGGCTGATCCAGATCCCGGTGCCGGTGAAGCCGTAGTGGACGAAGGTGCCCTCGGCGGGGTCGGTGCCGGGGGCACAGAGCCAGGAGAGGCCGCGGGCGGGGGCGAGACCGCCGGTCTGCTCGCGCAGCGACTCGGCGGCCCAGGGGGCGACCCAGGGCAGCGCGGACGGCGGGTCGAGCAGCGCGGTGAGGAAGCGTTCGAGGTCGCGGGCGGTGGAGAAGGCTCCGGCGTTGCCGCTGACGCCGCCGAGCAGCCGGGCGGACGGGTCGTGGACGATGCCGCGCAGGTGGGCACCGGTCGCCTCGTCGTACTCGGTGGGCGCGGCGCGGGCGGCCTCGTCGGGGGCGAGCGGGCCGAACCGGGTGTCGGCCATGCCGAGCGGGCGCCAGACCTGCCGTTCGGTGAGTTCGCCGAGCGGGGCGCCGCCGAGGTGCTCGACCAGGTGGCCGAGCAGGACGGCGGCGCGGTCGGTGTACTCGACGGCGGTGCCGGGCGGGCGGTGCAGCGGGGCGGCGAGGACGCCGGCCCGAACGGCCGCCCGGTCGCGGCCGTAGAGCGCCTCGAAGTTGGTGCGCAGCGGCATTCCGGCGGTGTGGGTGAGCAGGTGGCGCGCGGTCACCACGCCGGCCGGCCGGCCGGCGGCCGCCGGCCAGTAGTCGCCGAGGGGCCGGTCCAGCGGGAGGCGCCCGGCCTGCCGGAGAACGCCGGCGCAGGGCCAGAGCGCGATGATCTTGGTGAGGCTGGCGAGGTCGTAGAGCGTGTCGTGGTCCGCCTCCAGCCGGGCGTACCGGCCCTCCCCGAGGACGCCCCGACGGCCCCGGCCGCGTGTACCGCCCGCGTCGCCGACGGCCCAGACCGCGCCGGCTCCGACCGTCCGCAGGCCGTCCGACACCAGCCGGTCCAGCTCCCCGCCGGGGGCGGCGAGGACGGCGAGCGGGGCCGGACCCGGTTCGCCGCCCGGCGGTTCCTCGTTCATGCGCGCCCCCGCCCCGTCGTCCGCCGGCCCGCCGCCGGCCGACCCGCCGGGAGCCTACCCAGCGGGCGTGGACTCAGACGGTGACCGCGCCCGCGAGCCCCTGGCCGGCGAACTCCTTGCCGAGGCAGATGCTCTGCGGGTGCTCCCGGTAGATGCCGAACTTCTGGATCGGCCGGTACCCCTCGGAGCCGTACAGCGCGACCGCCTCGGGCTGCTCGGTGCCGGTCTCCAGCACGAAGCGGGTGCGTCCGGCCTCGACGGCGGTCTGCTCCAGCCGGCGCAGCACCGCCCGGGCGAGGCCCCGGCCCCGGGCGGTGGGGACGACGAACATCCGCTTCAGCTCGGCGTCGCCGTCCCGCAGCCCGTGCGGATCGGCCTGCTTGGCGCGCCAGCCACCGCAGGCGGCCGGCGCGCCGTCCAGGTAGGCGATCAGGAACAGCCCGGCCGGCGGCTCGAAGTCGTCGGGGTGCAGGACCGTGAGGTCGCCCTCGCCGTAGCGGCGGACGTACTCCTCCTGCACCTCCGCCGACAGTCGCTGCGCGTCCGGGTGGCCGTAGCCGGTGATCCGGAACTCGACGGTGCCGGCCCTGTCGCCCCTGTCTTCCTGGCCGCCCCTGTCGTCGCGCTGGACGGCGGCGGTGCCCGTGGTGCTCTCCATGGTCGAAAAGCCTACGACCTGCGGTCAGCGGCCCTCGAACCGGGCGACCAGCTCCTGCTTCCCGAACATCACGGCGGTGTCGACGGCGGACGGGCTGCCGGCCTTCGGGTCGGCGCCGCCGTCCAGCAGCACGGTGAGCACGTCGTCGGCGCCCTTGAAGACGGCCCCGGCCAGCGGCGTCTGGCCCCGGTCGTTGGCCCGGTTCGGGTCGGCCCCGCGCTCCAGCAGCGCGCCGACGGTGGCGGCGTGACCGTGGTACGCGGCGAG
This sequence comes from Kitasatospora sp. NPDC087315, assembly GCF_044744345.1. Lineage (NCBI taxonomy): Bacteria > Bacillati > Actinomycetota > Actinomycetes > Kitasatosporales > Streptomycetaceae > Kitasatospora > Kitasatospora sp. NPDC087315. The sequence continues at coordinate 140,417 of NZ_JBIUYD010000023.1, forward strand.
CATCAGCAGGGTGTCGCCGCGGTCGTTGGAGAGGTTGGCGGGCGCACCGGCGTCCACATAGGCGGCGAGGGTGGCGGTGTCCCCGGCCCGGGCGGCGTCGAAGAGCTTCCCGGCCAGCTCGATCACCTCGGCGTCCGGGGCGTCGGCGGGCGGCCGGCTGGTGGCGTCGGTCATGACGGACCCTGCTTTCGTGTCGTGGGTGCTGCGGCTGTGAGTGGCGCGTACCGCACCGTAGCGGCCCGGTGCACGGATGATCCAGCACGCGTCCGGCGGCCGGACGGCGGTATTCCCCCGCGCGGCACCCGGGAGTGCGGGCCACGCCGCCGTTCGGGCGACTTCCCGGCACCCCCGGAAGCCTCCCGCCCGCCCGCCGGGAATGCCTCGGCGCGCCGGACCGGGGCGACAAGACGCCCCCCGTCCAAGGCGGTTCACCTGCCTCCACCCGGCTCACCGGCCGGTATTGGCCAAGAAGACCACCCATTTGCACCGTTCCATCATCTATTACTTTTTGTCACGATTGTGGCACTTTCCGTCATGCCGTCCCTGTCCCCCTCCCCGAGGAGCAGATCGTGATCCTCTCGATTTCCGGCATCGTCCTGTTCGGCACCATCGCCTTTCTCTTCTTCCGCAGGGACGGACTAAAGGTCTCCCACGCCGTCGTCTGCGCCCTCTTCGGCTTCTATGTCGCCGGCTCCTCGATCGCGCCGAGCATCACCGCGGGCGGCGCGAGCCTGGCCAGCCTGCTCGGCGGCCTCAAGTTCTAGCGCTTGCCTGACAATTCCCGCCGCAACTCCCCGACCGGGCCCGGGCGCGGATCCCACCGCCCCCGGGCCCCGTCGTTCACCCGGGCCCGGCCGCACCCCGCACCCGGGCCGACCCCCGCACCACTCCCGAACCCGACCGTCCCACTCGCCCGGGGAGCCAAGGAATGCCGCTCAAAGGAATGCCGCCCAACCGCCGTCTCAGCAAGGGCCTCGACCTCGCCCGCACGGCCGGCGACCACGCCTCCGACATGTTCGCGCCGCTCACCGTCATCGGACGCGGGCTGCGCCACCACATCGGCTGGGCCAAGGACCGCTGGCAGGCCACCCCGAAGGATCGGCGCGGGCCGACGCTCTTCCTGACCGCCGCGATGCTGCTCGGCATCTACCTGCTGCCGCACGGCCTGCTGTTCGCCCTGGTGGCACTGATGGCCAGCGCGGCCTGGGCCGGACGGTCCCCGAAGGGACCGCCGGGGCCGCCCGAGCCGAACGCCGCCGACCTCAAGCTCGGCGCCCTGTACGCCGCGCTCACGCCGTACCTGACCGGCCCCGAGGACCTCAACCCGCTCTACCACCACGAGGGCCGCTACCAGGACGTCTTCGGCGCCTGGGAGTTCGACGGCGACGGCCGGCTCTCCCGGCTGGAGCTGGTCTACCCGGCCTACTTCACCGACACCGAGCCCGCCGCCCGGACCCGGATCGAACAGGTCGTCCAGGGCAAGGCCGGCCGCGCCCGGGAGTACCGGTTCGACTGGGACGAGGAGTCCAACCGGCTGCGGATCACCGCGCTGGCACCGCTGCCGACCGACATCGCGGCCCAGCGGTTCGTCACCGCGCCCGGCGAGATCGTGCTGGGCTTCACCGACGAGGAGGGCAGCGCCCGGACCATCCCGGTCGGCCAGGGCGGGACGATCGTCCAGCAGCCGCCGGTGATCTGGCGCACCGGGCCGCGCTCGGCCGAGCCGCACCTGCTGGCGCTGGGCGTGACCGGGTACGGCACCTCCAGCCTGATCCGCTCGGTCGCGCTCCAGGCGCTCCCGTTCGGGGACCTGGTGGTGATCGACGGCGCCGGGACCGGCGAGCACGCCTGTCTGGTCAACCGCCCCGGTGTGCACACCGTGGAGACCAGCCTGCACGGCGCGCTGGCCGCACTGGAGTGGGCCGCCGGGGAGACCGAGCGCCGGCTCGCCGCGCTGAACGCCGCCCGGCACGCCGGGGTGGCGCCCCCGGAGGACATCACCCGGCCGCTCTGGCTGCTGCTGGACCACCCGACCGAGCTCAGCGAGCTGGCCCACGCGGAGGGCCGCCCCGACCCGCAGGACCTGCTGGAGCTGCCGCTGCGGCACGGCCGCGCCGCCCGGGTCACCGTGGTGATCGCCGACGACATCGAGGCCCGTGACCGGATCACCCCGACCGTCCGGGCCACCACCCGGGCCCGGGTGACGCTCGGCCCGACCGGCCCCGCGGAGGGGCAGGCCGCACTCGGCACACCGCTGGACATCGTGCCGGCCGCGCACGCCCCCGCCGGGCGCGGCTATGCCCGGATCGGCGCCGGCGCACCGGTCCGCCTCCAGGTGCCGGCCACCGTCGACCCACTGGACGAGGACGCCCCGGCGCAGCTGCGCGAGGCGGTGATCGCCCTGCTGCCGCACCGAGACACCCGGACCGAGGCGGCCGCGCCGGTCGAGGCGCCGCCGCTCCCGGCCGGGCCGCCCCCGGCGGTGCCGGTGGAGCCGGACCCGGAGGCCGGACCGGTCGACCTCGCCAAGGGGCACCCCACCCTGCGCTCCCGCCCGCTCGGCTGAACGGGGCCGTCCGGACGGCCTTCGGCCGGGGCGGCGACGGGCGTCGTATCCCGTCCCGGTACGCTCCTCACGGAAAGCCCGATCGATCACCGCATGTGAAATAGGTGACACCTGGGGTGATATCACCGGCCAGATGTGACAAATCGGGCGCTGGTGGGTACAAACAGGGACGGCACGACAGACGACGCATGTCCCGGGACGGGAATCTTCGTCGGAAGCCGAGCGTTGACCGAACGACGAAGAACAGCGACCACTAGTCCTGTGGGCCATAAGCCCGGGAGGCACGATTCATGAGCGAGCGAGCTCTCCGCGGCACGCGACTCGGGGCCACTAGCTACGAGACCGACCGCGGTATCGATCTGGCTCCCCGCCAGACCGTCGAGTACGCATGTCAGAACGGACACCGATTCGAGGTTCCTTTCTCGGTCGAGGCCGAGATCCCCTCGGCCTGGGAATGCCGTTTCTGCGGCCAGGAGGCAGTACTTCTCGACGGTGATGAGCCGGAGGAGAAGAAGACCAAGCCCACACGCACCCATTGGGACATGCTGATGGAGCGCCGGACGCGCGAGGAGCTGGAGGAGGTGCTGGCCGAGCGGCTGGCCGTACTCCGCTCCGGAGGGATGAACCTCGCGGTACACCCGCGGGACACCCGTAAGAGCGCCTGACCCCGCTCCCGCCCACGGCGGCGGGAGCACGCGAAAAGGGACCCTGGCCACCAGGGTCCCTTTCGCGTTGCCCGAAACCGGCTCCCGCCCGGGGAGCCGGGGCGACGGGACCGGAAGGCGGGGCGGCCCGGCGCGGGCCGCCCCGGCCGGGTCAGCCCTTGATCGGGGGCCGGTAGGTGGTGTCCGGGCCCTGCGGGCCGGCGCCGGGCTCGACCACCTCGCCCTGGATCACCTTGCCGTCCGGCCGGTGGATCCGCAGCTGCTCCTGGAGCCGCATGGCGTCCGCCAGCGGGTCCGCGCCGGTGGCCGCGGTGCTGCGCAGCGCCTTGTCGGCGAAACGGCGCCCGGCGGCCCGCCAGAGCGCCCGGGTGGGCGGGAAGATCAGGGTGAGCGCCAGGGCGTCCGAGAGGAGGCCCGGGACGATCAGCAGCAGGCCGGCCAGGACCGTCATGCTCGTCCCGGTCTGGGCCTGCTGCGGCTTCGGGTCACGGCTCTGTTCGAGCGCCGCCGACAGCGCCTTCGCCCCGGCCCGCTTGATCAGCGAGCCACCGATCACGGCGCCGGCTATGAGCAGCAGGAGGACGGTGAGGCCGCCGAGCCGCGAGCCCACCTGGACCAGCAGCCAGATCTCCAGCACCAGCCAGGCGGTGATCAGCAGCGGCAGCACCCGCCGGAGCTTGCCGCGCGGGGCCGGACGGGCGGGGGTAGCTTGCTGGGTCACGGTACGAATCCACTCCAAGCGGTGCTCTGCGCGCCGCACGGGAGGTCCGGGCCGGCTACGGCACCACCTGGTGCAACGATCCTCAGGTGGCGGGTGTTCCGGCGGCGGGGCGCCGACGGCGGCCGATCAGCACGGCCGCGCCGCAGGCCAGCAGGCCCGCGACGGCCAGCGTCCACTCGGGCGCGGCGCCGACGCGGTCGGCGACCGTGGTGCCGTCGCGCAGCGGGACGACGGCCGACAGCTCGGCGGCGGTCAGTTCCTCGGTGCGCTGGACCACCGAGCCGTCGGGGGCGATCACGGCGCTGATGCCGCTGGTGGCGGCGATCAGGACGGCCCGGCCGTGCTCGACGGCGCGCAGCCGGGACATCGCGAGCTGCTGCTCGGGCTGGCCGGTCTTGGCGTAGGTGGCGTTGTTGGTCTGGACGACCAGGACCCGGGCGCCCTTGTCCACGGTGTCGCGGACGATCTCGTCGTAGGCCACCTCGAAGCAGATCACGTCGCCGATCCGGGCCGGGCCGAGCTGCATGACGCCGTTGTGGTCGCCGGGGTAGAAGTCGCGGGCGACCCGCTGGAGGCGGGTGATCACCTTGGCGAGCTGGTCGCGGAACGGCACGTACTCGCCGAACGGGACCGGGTGCTGCTTGGTGTAGGAGGCGCCGGGACCGGTCTTCGGGTCCCAGACGATGCCCTCGTTCTGAACGTGCCGGCTGTCCGGGCCGTCGACCAGGGTGCCGACCAGGGTGGGCACGCCGATCGCCTTCACGGCCTCGTCGATGCGCTGGTAGGCGAGCGGGTCGCTGAACGGGTCGAGGTCGGAGGAGTTCTCCGGCCAGATCACGATGTCCGGGCGCTCGACCCGGCCGGCCTCGATGTCGGCGGCGAGCTTCTCGGTGGCGGCGGCGTGGTTGTTGAGGACCATCATCGGGCGGCCGAGGAAGTCCATGCCGGGGTTGGGCACGTTGCCCTGGACGAGGGCGACCTTGACCGTGTCGGCGGGCGCGGTGGGCACCGGGACGAGGTAGCCGGCCAGCAGGGCGGCGACCGCGCCGAGGGCGGCCAGCGCGGCGGCCCTCGGGGCCCTGCGGGGCCCGCGCAGGCGCAGCGCGGCCCAGGCCAGCAGGGCGCCGCTGAGGGCGACGGCGAAGGTCACCAGCGGGGCCCCGCCGAGCGCGGCGAGTGGGGTGTAGGGGGTGGCGGTGTTGGCGAAGGCCAGCCGGCCCCAGGGGAAGCCGCCGAGCGGGAGCCGGTCGCGCGCCCACTCCTGGGTGATCCAGAGGCAGCCGGCCCAGAGCGGCCAGCCGGGCAGGCGGGAGGTGACGGCGAGTCCGGAGCCGAGCGCCGCCAGGAAGAGGGCCTCGATGACGGACAGTCCGACGGTGGCGTCCCAGCCGATCACCCGCAGCCAGCTGAGCAGCAGCAGGAAGAACGGCAGGCCGAAGGCGAAGCCCGTCCAGGCGGCCTGGCGGGCGGTGCGGCCCCGGGTGAGCAGGGAGAGCGCGGCGACGCCGACCAGGGAGAGCGGCCAGAGGTCGAACGGCGGGAAGGCCAGGGCGAGCAGCAGCCCGCCCAGCACGGCCAGGCCGGTGCGGGGCAGCCCGGCGCGGACCTTGGCGAGGGCGCGGGCCGCCCGGCCGGGCCGGGGGGCCTGGTCGGGCGACTGGGGCGCGGTCCCGGACCGCTCCTGGGTGACGGGCATGGCCACCGGCGCACCATCTCTCTGGGGGAGCCGCCCCGCGGACCCGGGGGCATGCATGTTCGGACGCTGTCCGAAGAAGGTACCCCGGAAGGACACGGAACCGTGAGGTCAGGGTGGTAGCGACCGGGGCCGCCCGGCGAGGGTCTGACGACAGACCCTAGGCCCCGGTGGCCAGGTGGACGGTCCGGCCGCGGACGACGGTGCGCAGGCAGGCCGGGAGCGGACGGCCCGGGGTGAGGTCGGGCAGGCCGGGGGTGCCGGAGCGCGGGTCGGTGGACCAGCCGGCCACCCGGGAGTCGGGGGCCTGGACGACCAGGTCGTCGGCGGCCCAGATCGCGTAGCTGGCGACCGCCCCCGGGACGAGGACGCCGTCCTGGTCCCGGCCGAGCGCCCGCCAGCCGCCGCGGGTGTGCGCGGTGAAGGCGGCGCGGACCGAGATCCGGTGCTCGGGGGTGCGGTGGAAGGCGGCCGCGCGGACGGTGCCCCAGGGGTCGAGCGGGGTGACGGGGGCGTCCGAGCCGAAGGCGAGCGGGACGCCGGTCCGCAGCAGGGCGGCGAAGGGGTTGAGCGCGGCGGCGCGCTCGGCGCCGAGCCGCTGGACGTACATCCCGTCGGGGCCGCCCCAGGCGGCGTCGAAGGCGGGCTGGACGGAGGCGGTGAGGCCGAGTTCGGCGAAGGCGGCGATGGAGGTCTCGTCCAGGGCCTCGGCGTGCTCGACGCGGTGGCGCCGCGCCTTGACCCGGTCGGCGCCCACCCGCTCGCCGGCCGCCCGGACGCCCTCGACGACGGCGGCGACGGCGGCGTCGCCGATGGCGTGGAAGCCGGCCTGGAGGCCCGCCTCGGTGCAGGCGGCGACGTGGTCGGCGACCTGCTCGGCGCTGAGGTAGGAGGTGCCGGTGTGGTCGGCGTCGGCGTACGGGCTGTGCAGGCAGGCGGTGTGCGAGCCGAGCGCGCCGTCGACGAAGAGGTCGCCGCCGGCGCCGACGGCGCCGAGCCGGCGGGCGGTCTCGACACCGCCCAACTCGCCCCAGTAGCCGAAGACTTCGGGGGTGTCGCCGTCGGCGGCGAGGGCGAGCAGGGCGGCCAGGTCGGTTTCGGAGGAGATCTCCGGGCCGGCGCACTCGTGCAGCGAGCCGATGCCGAGTTCGGCGGCGCGGGCGAGCGTGGCGCGCTGGGCGCGGCGGCGCTGTTCGGGGGTGAGGTGGGCGAGCGCGGTCTGCCGGACGGCGTGGTGGGCGTCCCGGGTGAGCGGGCCCTCGGCGGCGAAGCCGGGCCGCCCGGCCAGGCCGTCGGTGAGCGCGCGCAGCGCGGTGGTGGCGAGCGCGGAGTGCACGTCGGTCCGGGAGAGGTAGACGGCGGCGCCCCCGGCTGCCGCGTCGAGTTCGGCGAGGGTCGGCGGGCGGCCCTCGGGCCAGCCGGTCTCGTCCCAGCCGTGGCCGATGAGCACCCCGCCGGCCTCCGGCCGGTCGGCCGTGAAGGCTGCGACGGCGTCGAGCGCGGCGGCGAGCGAGGGGCTGCCGGTGAGGTCGAGGCCGGTGAGCGCCAGACCGGTGGAGGTGGCGTGCACATGGGCGTCGGCGAAGGCGGGGGTGACCAGTGCGCCGTCCAGCTCGACGATCTCGTCCGCGACGTCGGTGTACGCCTCGGCGGCGCCGTCGCTGCCGACCCAGGCGACGTGCTCGCCCTCGACGAGCATCGCGGTCGCGAAGGGGTCGGCGGGGCTGTAGACGGCGCCGCCGCGCAGCAGGACGGTCCGGGGGGTGCGTTCGGTCATGCGGCTAAGTCTGCACCTTCCCGCCCGCCCGTCCTCGGGCCGGGGGCCCACGGGTTCGTGGTCGGAGCGTTTCGGGGTGCCCGGCCGGGCCGCACCGTCGGAGCCGGCCGGGGCCGTGCGGTCAGAACTTCGGGGGGCGCGCCTCGTAGGGGGTGGAGAGGACGACGGTGGTGCGGGTGGAGACACCGGCCGCGCTGCGGATGCGCGCGAGCAGGTCCTCCAGGTCGCCGGGGGCGCCGACGCGGACCTTGAGGATGTAGTTCTCGTCCCCGGCGACGCTGTGGCAGGCCTCGATCTCGGGCAGGCCGGCGAGGCGTTCCGGTGTGTCGTCGGGGGCGCTGGGATCGAAGGGTTTGACCGAGATGAACGCGGTCAGCGCCAGATCGACGGCGTCGGGGTCGATGATCGCGGTGTAGCCGCGGATCACCCCGCGCTGTTCCAGGCGCCGCACACGCTGGTGCACCGCCGAGGTGGACAGGCCGGTGGCCTTGCCCAGGTCCGTGTAGCTCATCCGGCCGTCCTCAAGGAGCAGCTGGACGATGCGTTGGTCGAGATCCTCCACAAGGCGCAAACCTACCGGGTCGGGGGCGCGCGGGGCGCCGCGATGGGCGCACCCGGTGTCACCGGCGGTGGTGCGGGGTGCCGACCGGGCACATGCCGGACGAATGTGGCCAAGGACACACCTGGTGCATCACAGTGCAACAGGCCGCAGGGTTATGAGTCCGTGTCGCAGGGAAGTGCTGGTTGTGGCCCCGGGCGACCACGCCGGGCCCGATCCGAGGGGGATCACCATGCCTGCAACTGACCAGCGTTCGCTGAGCGCCGACGACGCCCACGATATGACCGGCCGCGAGGATCTCGCGGTCGCCCACGGCCCTGCGCCGGGGGTCGACCCCGGTGAGGGCGAGACCTGGGAGATCTTCCGGGTCCACTGCCCCGAGTGCCGGCGCCCGATCGCCCTGGTGGGCGACGAGGAGCGGCTCCCGCAGCACGCGGTGCTGCCGACCGCCTGGCACCCCTTCTCCCCCGCCCTCTGCCCCGGTTCCGGCACGTCGGCGGACGACCTGGCGGAGGTCGAGCCGACGGCGGACGCCGACGCCGACAGCCTGGAGGCGCTGCTGACGCTGCCCTCCGAACTCGACTGGCGCACCCAGCCGTTCTCGCACGCCGTGGCCCACCGCCCGGTGCGGACGGTGCCCGCCCCGGCCATCCCGGAGCAGCGCGGCCGGCTCGTCCGGCGCTGACCCCGCGGTCCCACCGCGCAGTCGACGGACGGCCACCCCGTGCAGGCGGGGTGACCGTCCGGCCCGGCCCCGGGCCCGCCCTACGCCTCCGGGCGTCGCTCCGCACCCTGGAGTGACGCCCGGAGGCCGTTTCCCGGGGGCCGCCCGGAGGCCGCCCCCGGAGGTCAGTCCTTGGTCAGGTGGCGGCCGATGACCAGGCGCTGGATCTGGTTGGTGCCCTCGACGATCTGCAGCACCTTGGCCTCGCGCATGTAGCGCTCGGCCGGGAAGTCCTGGGTGTAGCCGTAGCCGCCGAGCACCTGGACGGCGTCGGTGGTCACCCGCATCGCGGTGTCGGTGCAGAACAGCTTGGCCATCGCCGCCTCCTTGGAGAACGGCAGCCCGGCATCGCGGCGGCGGGCGGCGGTCAGGTAGAGCGAGCGGCCGGCCTCGATCTGGGTGGCCATGTCGGCGAGCATGAACGACAGGCCCTGGAACTCGGCGATCGGCCGGCCGAACTGCTTGCGGGTGCCCGCGTACTCCACCGCGAGGTCGAGGGCCGCCTGGGCGACCCCGATCGCGCAGGCGGCGATGCCGAGGCGGCCGGAGTCCAGCGCGGCGAGCGCGATCTGGAAGCCCTGGCCCTCGGTGCCGACCAGCCGCTCGCGGTCGACCCGGACCCCGTCGAAGTGCAGCTGCGCGGTCGGCGAGGACCGCATGCCCATCTTGTGCTCCGGCGGGGCGGCCGAGAGGCCGTCCGCCGTGCCGGGCACCAGCAGGCAGCTGATGCCGTGCGGGCCCTGCTCGCCGGTGCGGACCATGGCGCTGTAGAAGTCGGCCTGCCCGCCGTGGGTGATCCACGCCTTGGTGCCGCTGACCACGTACTCCTCGCCGTCCAGGTCGGCGCGGGTGCGCAGCGCGGCGGCGTCCGAGCCGGACTGCGGCTCGGAGAGGCAGTAGGCGCCGAGCTGCTCGCCGGAGAGCATGCCGGGCAGCCAGGCGGCGCGCTGCTCCTCGGTGCCGAAGGTGGCGAGGGCGTGGCAGGAGAGGGTGTGCACGCTGACGCCGAGGCCGATGGCCAGCCAGCCGGCCGCCAGCTCCTCCAGGACCTGCAGGTAGACCTCGTAGGGCTGCTCGCCGCCGCCGTACCGCTCCTCGTACGGGAGGGAGAGCAGGCCGGCCGCGCCGAGGGTCCGGAACACCTCGCGCGGGAAGCGGTCGGCGGCCTCGTCCTCCGCCGCGCGCGGCTGGATCTCGCGCTGGACCAGGTCCCGGGTGAGGCTCAGGAGTTCCCGGGCCTCCTCGCTCGGCAGCTGGCGGTCCACGGCTTTCGCAGGGGCGGGGGTCATGGCGGTTGGTCGCCTCCTCGATCGGGCACCGGGCCCAGGCGTGGCGGGCCCGACGCGGGTGTGGCAGGTCGGCCCGACCGGCACCGGGTTACGGTGAACGGCCGTTCACATGCGTGGCGAAGTGAGTATGCCCGATCGGGGCGCTGCCGTCACGACCTGCGGAGAATCACTGTCCGTACTGGAGTGCGAGCCGCCGTAGGGTTGCCGTTGTGGCTGCTTCCGTGACCCCTCACCCCCCGCTGCCGGGCAGGACCGCCCTCGCCGCCGACGACGCCCTGGGCGCGCTCGCCCGGGAGCTGCGCGCGCTTCCGCCGTCCTGCGGGCCGGTGCGGCTGGTCGCGGTGGACGGGCACGCGGGTTCCGGCAAGACGACCTTCGCGGGCCGGCTGGCCGGGGCGCTGGGGGGCGCGCCGGTGGTCCATCTGGACGATCTGGCCACGCACGCCGAGCCGTTCGGCTGGACCGGGCGGCTGCGCGGCCAGGTGCTGGAGCCGCTGGCCGCCGGGCGGGACGCCGCGTACCAGGTGTACGACTGGACGCTGCGCCGGTTCGCCGGGACGGCCGTGGCGCCCGTCGCCCCGGTGGTCCTGGTCGAGGGGGTCGGCGCCGGGCGGCGCGGGGTGCGGCCGTGGCTGGCCCGGGTGATCTGGATGGAGCTGGCCGCCGAGGACGCCCGGCGCCGCGGGGAGGAGCGCGACGGCCCGGCGCTGGCGGAGTTCTGGGCGGGCTGGGCCCGGGCCGAATCCGCGCATTTCGCCGCCGATCCGAGCCGCCCGTACGCCGGGACGAGGGTCGACGGGGTGACCGGCCGGATCGCGCCGGGCACCGTCGGTGAACCTTCAACAACCCCTTGACCTGCGGTATCGCCAGGACTTACGTTCTCCCCAGTTGCCGGACTTCTTGATCGCGCAACACCGGACGCGGTATCCCCGGCTTGTTCCCCCGTGAGCCGGGGATGCCGTTCGGCCCCTCCCCCCACCCGGCCCTCGGCCGCCCCGGGCCGGCCCCCGCGGCCTCCGTGATCGCCCAACGACCGCACCCCCGATCACATTTGACCCGGTGCGACACCCTTCCGGATCAGCGTCGCGCCGGTACGATTCCTGGAGGCGCATATGCGCCCCGGGGCTGTCGACCTCGGGCCGGCTCTCCGCACCCGACCCGCCGGCCGAGCCCCGAGGCACACCGCGGGGGGCGTGAGTGACGACGGTGGACAGTTCCGACGGCAACAACGCGGGCGGCCCGGGCCCGAACCGGCTCGCCGACCGCGCCTGGCTGCGTGCCATGGACGCCTACACGGCGGGCGCGTACGCCCGCGCGGAGGAGGAGTTCCGGGTGGCCGTCCGGCTGGACCCGGGGATGGCCGACGCCTGGCTCGGCCTGCACGCGCTGCGCAGCGACACCTCCGGCGCGCTGCTCGCGATGTACCGGCACCAGAAACGTTTCGGTGAGCAGCGCCGACGCCACCAACGCCCGCTCAGTTCCTGGTACTGGCTGGGCTGGTGGGTGCAGCCGGTGCTGGAGAACACCCGCGACCTCACCCTCGCCCATGCCTCGCACTGGCTGGACGGCCGCCATCTCGCCGAGCTGGAGCGGGCGTTGGAGCAGTGTCCGGCGCCCGCCGAGGATCCGTCGGCACGCTTCCTGTACGCCTGCCGGTCCTATCTGCTCAAGGACTGGGAGCAGTTGATCCGGGACACCGACCGGCTGCTGGACGACCCGCTGCTCGGCATCGAGGCCGGACTGTTCGCGGGCATGGCGCGGGTCCGGCTGGACATGTGCGCGCAGGCGCAGGCACCGCTGGCGGCCTCGCTCGCCCGCTGCCGCTCCGAGCAGCCGCAGCGCAAGGAGTTGCGGTACTGGCTGGCGCGCTCGTACGAGGGGGCGGGGCGCAGCGCTGCGGCGCTGCCGCTCTACCGGGCGGTGCACCGGGCCGATCCGGCGTTCATGGACACCGCGGCCCGGCTGGCGGCGATCTCGGCCGAGGACGGTGTGGTCGACGCGCTGCTGGACGCCGCCGGTGCGGCCGGCCGGGAGACCGGGAGGCCGGGCGAGGCCTTCGACGACGCGGAGTTGGACGGTACGGGGCTGGAGGCCGCAGGAGTGGACGCGGCCGACTTCGGGGCGGACTTCGGGGTCGGGTCGTACCCGGCGGAGTTCGGCGGGCCGGCGCAGGCGCCGGAGGAACCGGAGGCGGAGGCGGCTGCCGGGTCGGCCGTTCCGGTGCCGCCGGACGGAACGGCGGCACCCGTCGGGAGCGGCGGCGCCGGTGAGCCCGGCGGGCCGGGCGACACGGCGGAGGCGGGCGCCGACCAGGGCGCCGGGGCCCCGCCGCTGGCGGCCGGTGAACGCTCCGGCTCGCCGCTCCCGCCCGCCGCCGCCCCGCCGGGGGCCGGTACCGGTCCGGCGGCGGCACCTGGCGGGGCGGCGGCGCCCCGGACGGCGAGCCCCTTCACCGCCGAACGCGGCGGCGACGAGCGGGAGTTGGACGCCGCACTGGCCGAACTCTCCCGGATGGTCGGCCTGGAGCCGGTGAAGCGGCAGGTCCGGGCGCTCTCCGCGCAGTTGCGGATGTCCCGGCTGCGGACCGAACAGGGCCTGCCGGTGCAGCCCCCGAAGCGCCACTTCGTCTTCTCCGGCCCCTCCGGCACCGGCAAGACCACGGTGGCCCGCATCCTCGGGCGGGTCTTCCACGCCCTCGGGCTGCTCTCCGGGGACCATCTGGTCGAGGCCCAACGGGCTGACCTGGTCGGAGAGTTCCTCGGTCAGACCGCGGTCAAGGCGAACGAGCTGATCGACTCCGCACTGGACGGTGTGCTGTTCATCGACGAGGCGTACAGCCTCTCCAACTCCGGCTACAGCAAGGGCGACGCGTACGGCGACGAGGCGCTGCAGGTGCTGCTGAAGCGGGCCGAGGACAACCGCGACCGGCTGGTGGTGATCCTGGCCGGCTACCCGGAGGGCATGAACCGGCTGCTGGCCACCAACCCCGGCCTCAACTCCCGCTTCACCACCCGGGTCGACTTCCCCAGCTACCGCCCCGGCGAGCTGACCGCGATCGGCGCGGCCCTCGCCGACCGGGACGGCGACGGCTGGGACGAGGACGCGGGCGAGGAACTGGCGAGCATCTGCACCCATGTGGTCCGTGAGGGCTGGATCGACGACCTGGGCAACGGCCGGTTCATCCGCACCCTCTACGAGAAGTCCTGCGCCTACCGGGACCTGCGGCTCTCGATGCTGCGTGAGCCGCCGGGCCGGGAGGACCTGGCGACGCTGCGGCTGCCGGACCTGGTCCAGGCGTACGGCGAACTGATCGACGGCCGGGGCTGAGCCTCACGCCCCGGCCGTCACGCCCGAGCCTCACAGCCCGGCCGGCCGGGTCAGCCCTGGAGCAGCCGCGCCTCGCGCACCGGGTCGAGACCGACCGCCGGGCGGTCGGCCCGCTGCGGGGCGGTACCGCCGATCGAGCGCAGCCAGGACCAGGTGGACTCGACCGTCTCGGCGACCGGCCGGCAGCGCAGCCCCGCGGCCACCGCACGGCCGACGTCCGCCCCGTGCAGGAAGTCGCACAGTTCGCCCGGCGGCAGCCAGATCGGCAGCTCGGTCCACGGCTCGACGCCGGCCGCCAGGATCCGCTCGGGGTCGGTCCAGCGCAGCTCGGCGTCGGAGCCGGTGGTCCGGACGCAGGCCTCCAGCAGCTCCCCCATCGTGGCGTGCCCGGCCTCGCTGACCAGGTTGTACGGGCCGCCGAGGCCCGCCGCGACGGCGTCCAGCGTCCAGCCGGCGAGGTCGCGCGCGTCGATGTACTGAAGGCGCAGGTCGCGCGGGCCGGGGGCGAGCACCGGGCCGCCGCGCGCGATCCGGTCCAGCCACCAGGGCAGCCGGCCGATGTTCTCGTACGGGCCGAGGATCAGCCCGGCGCGGGCCAGCAGCGCACGCTCGCCGAACTCCGCGAGCACGGCGAGTTCGCCGCCGCGCTTCGCCTCCGCGTACGGCACCTCGCCGTCGGCGTCCGGCGAGGCCGCGACCACCGGGGCGTCCTCGTCCGCCCCGGCGGCGACCGGGGAGTCGTACACCGACCGGCTCGACACGTACGCGTAGTGGCCGACCCGGCCGGACAGCAGCCGCGCGGTGTCGCGCACCGCGACGGGCGCCCAGGACCAGGTGTCCACCACCGCGTCCCACTCCCCCTCGGCCAGCGCGGCCAGCCCGCCCTCGGCGGTCCGGTCACCGTGCAGGCTCGCCACCCCCTCCGGCGCCGCCTGCGACCCCCGGTGGAAGGCCGTCACCTCCCAGCCCCGTGCGAGCGCCTCCGCCGCGACGGCGCGGCCGACGAACTTCGTTCCACCCAGCAGTAGCAGCCTCATGCCGACCACCCTGCCTCCGGGCGGCCGGAATGGGAACAGCCGCACGCTCTGAGCGGAATCGCCCACAGCTGAAAGCCCGTCACCTCTGTGCCGGGACGGCGGGGCGGCGGGCCCGGAAACGGCACCGGACCGGGCACCCCCACGGGGCGCCCGGTCCGGTGGCCGGCCGGTCGGGGCTACGCCGCCGAGCGGTGGTCCGGGTCGTACACCTCGCCGACCAGCTCCTCCACCACGTCCTCCAGCGTGACCATGCCGAGCGTGCGCCCGTCCTGGTCCAGCACGGCGGCCAGGTGGCAGGAGACACGGCGCATCGCACCGAGCGCGTCGTCCAGCGGAAGCGTGCCGCGCAGCACCGTGATCGGGCGCCAGAGGCGGGCCGGGACGGGTGCCGACGGGTCCTCGACGTCGAGGATGTCCTTCAGGTGCAGATAACCCAGGTAGCCGTGGCCGGCCGGGTCGCCGTCGGCGACCGGGAAGCGCGAGAAGCCGGTGCGCAGCGCCAGCTCCTCGATCTGCGCGGCGGTCACCTTGGTGTCCACGGTGACCAGCTGCTCGGGCTTGAGCAGCACGTCCGTGAGCGGGCGGCGGCCCATCTCCAGGGCGTCCTCCAGCCGCTCCTGGCGGTCCTCGTCGAGCAGGCCGGCGTCCCGGGAGTCGACCAGCAGGTACATCAGCTGCTCGGTGGTGAAGACGGACTCCACCTCGTCCTTGGCCTCGACCTTGAACAGCTTGAGCACGCCGTTGGCGAAGGCGTTCAGGAAGCTGATCACCGGCGCGAGCCAGCGGGCCAGGCGGTCCAGCGGCGGGCCGAGCCAGAGCGCGGCCTTCTCCGGACCGGCCAGGGCCATGTTCTTGGGCACCATCTCGCCCACCACCATGTGCAGGAAGACCACCACGGCGAGCGCGATCCCGAACGAGAGCGGGTGCATCAGCCCGCTGGGGATGCCGATCGCGTGGAACGGGCCCTCCAGCAGGTGGGCGATGGTGGGCTCGGCGAGCGCGCCGAGACCCAGCGAACAGACGGTGATGCCGAGCTGGGCGGCGGCGAGCATCGCGGAGACGTTGGAGAGCGCGTGCAGCACGGTGCGGGCGCGCTTGTTCCCGGCCTCGGCGAGCGGTTCGATCTGGCTGCGCCGCACCGAGATCACGGCGAACTCGGCGCCGACGAAGAAGGCGTTGCCGAGGAGCAGGAGTACGGCGACGGCCAGTTGGAGCGCGGTCATCGGTTCCCGTCCTCGGTGTCGCCGAAGTGGTGGTGCTCGGCGGTGCGTTCCACCCGCACCCGGCTGGTGCGGTGCCGGTCGACGGCCTCCACGGTGAACCGCCAGCCCGGCAGCTCGGCCTGCTCACCCGGGACGGGCAGCCTGCCGAGCAGGTCGGCGACCAGGCCGGCCAGGGTCTCGTACGGACCGTCGGGGGCGTGCAGGCCGATGGCCTCCAGCTGGTCGGTCCTGGCCCGGCCGTCGGCCGCCCAGACGGGCAGCCCGTCCACGGGCGGCAGCGGGACCAGTTCGGGGGTGTCGGCGGGGTCGTGCTCGTCCTGCACGTCGCCGACGATCTCCTCGACGATGTCCTCGACGGTGACGACGCCGGCGGTGCCGCCGTACTCGTCGACCACGATGGCCATCGGCTGGAGCCGGCGCAGCTGGTCGAGCAGCCGCTCGGCGGGCAGGGTCTCGGGCACCAGCAGCGGCGGCACCGCGAGTTCGGCGACCCGGACCAGTCCGCGCCGGGCCGACGGGACGGCGAGGGCGTCCTTGAGCGTGACGGTGCCGGTGACCTCGTCCAGGCTGTCGGTGTAGACCGGGAAGCGGGAGAGGCCGGTCGCCCGGGTGAGGTTGAGGACGTCGGCGGCGCTGGCGTCGCGCTGGAGGGCGGCGACGTCGACGCGCGGGGTCATCACCGACTCGGCGGTGAGGTTTCCGAGTCCGAGGGTCCGCACGAAGAGCGTGGCCGACTCCTCGTCTATCGCGCCCGCCTTGGCGGAGTGCCGGGCGAGCGAGAGCAGTTCGGCGGGGGTGCGGGCGTGGCCCAGCTCCTCCTGCGGCTCGATGCCGAAGGCGCGGACCGTCCGGTCCGCGGCCCCGTTGAGGAAGCTGATCAGCGGGCGGCAGACGAAGGAGAACGCCATGTGCGGGGCGGCCACCGCGCGGGCCACCTGGAGCGGCCGGGAGATCGCCCAGTTCTTCGGGACGAGCTCGCCGATCACCATCTGCACCACCGTGGCCAGCAGCATGCCGATGATGACGGCGGCGCCGCGGGCGGCCGAGTCGGGCAGGCCGACGCCGGTGAACAGCGGCTGGAGCAGGACGGAGAGCGCCGGTTCGGCGAGCATGCCGACCACCAGCGAGGTGACGGTGATGCCGAGCTGGGCGCCGGAGAGCTCGAAGGAGAGGTGCCGCAGCGCCCGGGACACGCGGCCGGCCTTGGCGTCGCCGCTCTCGGCGGCGCGGTCCACCGCCCCGCGCTCGACGGTGACGAAGGCGAACTCGGCGGCCACGAAGAGGCCGTTCGCGAGGATGAGGAGAAGGGCCGCGAACAACAGCAGCCAGGCGGTGATCACAGTGCCGCCTGCCTTCCAACGGTCGGAAGTAGGGCGGCGCAGGTACTACCGGACGGATCGTCCATCGAGGGGAAGTGTCACTCCTCAGGTCGTTTTCGGGTAGGGCAGAACCTTTGCCCTACTTTTACCAGCGTAAACCATACCCGGACGGGCGTAGGGAGCCTGTTCGGACCCGCCGGACCCGCTGTTTCGCAGGTGGGGTCCGGTCGGGTCCTCAGGTCCGGCGGGCCGGGGCGGGTCAGGCCCGGCCGCGGCCCTCGACCAGGTCGCGCAGCGCCCGGGCGTCCGCGATGGCCTGGGCCTTGCCGACACCGGACTGGATGCCGACCGCGGCGAGCGAGGTGCCGTCGGCCAGGTCGAGGGTCGCCCACGGGTCGCCCTGGCGGAAGTTGACCCGGACGATCTCGGCCCAGGCCAGCCGCCGGCTGCGGACGAAGTTGACCACGGTGACGCCGTCGGCGTCGGCGCTGACCCGGGGGCGGGCCAGCATCACACCGACGCCCGCGAACAGCACCCCGCTGAGCACCATCATGATCCGGTCGTTGAGCTGCCAGTTCTCCGGGAGCGCGACGGCGATCGCGACGAACATCACGACCAGCAGGGCGCAGACCGGCAGCAGGACGGCCCGGGTGCGGCGCGGCGCCCAGGTGACGGGAAAGGCGGCGGGGGTGGACACGTGGGTCTCCGAGGGGTTCCGGGGTTCCGGGAGGTGCCGGTCACGGGGGGGATGTCGAGGAAAAGGGCGGGGACGCGTTCGGCGTCCCCGCCCTATTCAATCGCGGCTTAACTCCGCGGCCGGGACCGCGGGGGGTCAGAGGCGGCAGGCGTGGATGTTGGTGACCAGGATGGCGCGGGCGCCGATGTTCCACAGGTCGTCCATGATCCGCTGGGCCTCCTTGCGGAGCACCATCGAACGGACGGCCACCCAGCCCTCGGTGTGCAGCGGGGAGACGGTCGGCGACTCCAGGCCGGGGGTCAGCGCGACGGCCGCGCTGACGTGCTCGGCGCGGATGTCGTAGTCCATCAGCACGTAGCGGCGGGCCACCAGCACACCCTGGAGGCGGCGCAGGAACTGCTCCACGCCCGGGTCGGACTCGGCGCCCTTGGGGCGGATCACCACGGCGTCGGAGACCAGGATCGGCTCGCCGAACACCTCCAGGCCGGCGTTGCGCAGGCTGGTGCCGGTCTCCACCACGTCGGCGATCACATCGGCGACGCCGAGCTGCACCGCGGTCTCCACCGCGCCGTCCAGCTTGGTGACGGTGGCCTTCACCCCGTGGTCGGCGAGGTGCTGCTCGACCAGGCCGGTGTAGGAGGTGGCGATCCGCAGGCCCTCCAGGCCCTGCACGTCCTTGACCTCCACGCCCTCCGGGCGGGCGAAGCGGAAGGTGGAGCCGCCGAACCCGAGGGCCAGCACCTCCTCCGCGTTGGAGTGCGAGTCCAGCAGCAGGTCGCGGCCGGTGATGCCGATGTCCAGCCGGCCGGAGCCGACGTACACGGCGATGTCGCGCGGACGCAGGAAGAAGAACTCGACCTGGTTGTCCGGGTCGACGAGGACGAGCTCCTTGGGGTCCTTGCGCTGCCGGTAGCCGGCCTCATGGAGCATCTCCGCCGCGGGACCCGAGAGCGAACCCTTGTTGGGGACGGCGATGCGCAGCATGGAGGTCGGTTCCTTACCTGTTGGTGGGTGGGGTGTGCGGTTCGGGCCGGTTCAGAGGTACTTGTAGACGTCGTCGAGCGTCAGCCCGCGAGCGACCATCATCACCTGAAGGTGGTAGAGGAGCTGGGAGATCTCCTCGGCGGTCTGTTCGTCCGACTGGAACTCGGCGGCCATCCAGACCTCGGCGGCCTCCTCGACGACCTTCTTGCCGATCGCATGAACGCCCTGCTGGACGAGCTGCGCGGTACGGGAGGACGAGGGGTCGCCGGTGGCGGCCTTCTGCTGGAGCTCGGTGAAGAGCTCCTCGAATGTCTTCGAAGCCATGATGGGAGTCACCTTACGGCGTGCGGGCTTACGGGCGGTAAACGGTCCCGGACCGTGGACGGTCCAGTGGACGTCCACGGTCCGGGACCGCGGGTGGGCCGGGCCGGGCGGTCAGGCGGCCCGGCGCAGCGCCGCGGCGGTGGCGACGGCGGCGGTGACGGCCTCGTGGCCCTTGTCCTCGGCGGAGCCGGGCAGGCCCGCGCGGTCGAGCGCCTGCTGCTCGTCGTCGCAGGTCAGGACGCCGAAGCCGACCGGTACGCCGGTGTCGACGCTGACCTGGGTGAGGCCGACGGTGGCGGCCTGGCAGACGTAGTCGAAGTGCGGGGTACCGCCGCGGATGACGACGCCGAGGGCGATCACGGCGTCGTAGCCGCGGTCGGCGAGCCGCTTGGCGGCGACCGGCAGCTCGAAGGTGCCGGGCACCCGCAGGACGGTCGGTTCGGCGATGCCGAGCTCCTTGAGGGCGCGGTCGGCACCGTCCAGCAGCCCGTTCATCACCTGGTCGTGCCACTGGGCGGCGATCACGGCGACCTTCAGGTCGGCGGCGTCGTCGATGGTCAGCTGGGGGGCTCCGTGGCCGCTCATGTGCGTACTTCCTCTTCTCACGGGTGGGCGGGGCCTCGCGGGGCCCGCCGGTCGTCCTGGGGTGCGGGGCGGTCGGTTCAGGAGCCGAGGCCGGGCAGGTCGTGGCCCATCCGGTCGCGCTTGGTGCGCAGATAGCGCAGGTTGTGCTCGCCGGCCGGGGTCTCGACCGGCTCGCGGCCCTTGACCTTGAGGCCGTGCTCGGTGAGCGCGGCGAGCTTGTCGGGGTTGTTGGTGAGCAGGGTGAGCGAGCGCACGCCGAGGTCGCCGAGCATCTGGGCGCCGATGCTGAAGTCCCGGGCGTCGGCGGGCAGGCCGAGGTCGAGGTTGGCGTCCACCGTGTCGCGGCCCTGTTCCTGCAGCTCGTAGGCGCGCAGCTTGTGCGCCAGGCCGATGCCCCGGCCCTCGTGGCCGCGCAGGTAGAGCACGATGCCCCGGCCGGCGGCGGCGACCTTGCGCAGCGAGGCCTCCAGCTGGGGGCCGCAGTCGCAGCGCAGCGAGCCGAACACGTCGCCGGTCAGGCACTCGGAGTGGACCCGGACGAGGACGTCCTCGCCGTCGGGGAGCCGGCCGTCGGCGTCCAGGCCGCCGGCGACCAGGGCGATGTGCTCGATGCCGTCGATCGTTCCCCGGTATCCGACGGCGGTGAACTCGCCGTGGACGGTGGGCAGCGCGGTGACGGCGGCCCGGTCCACGTGGAGCTCGGTGCGGCGGCGGTAGGCGATCAGGTCCTCGATGGAGATGATGGCCAGGCCGTGTTCGCGGGCGAAGGCGACCAGTTCGGGCAGCCGGGCCATGCTGCCGTCGTCGTTGACCACCTCGGCGATGGCGCCGGCGGGCGGCAGTCCGGCCAGCCGGGCCAGGTCGACGGCGGCCTCGGTGTGGCCGGGGCGGACCAGGACGCCACCCTCGACGGCGCGCAGCGGGAAGATGTGCCCCGGGCGGGAGAGGTCGCCGGGCTCGGTGCCGGCCGAGGAGAGCAGCCGGACGGTGCGGGCCCGGTCGGCGGCGGAGATACCGGTGGAGACGCCGTCCCTGGCGTCCACCGAGACGGTGTAGGCGGTGCCCTTGCGGTCCTCGTTGACCTGGGTCATCGGCGGGAGCCTGAGGCGGTCCAGGTCGGCGCCGGTCATCGGAACGCAGACCACGCCGGAGCTGTAGCGGATGGTGAAGGCCATCAGCTCCGGGGTGGCGGCGGAGGCCGCGAAGACGATGTCGCCCTCGTTCTCGCGGTCCTCGTCGTCGACCACGATCACCGGGCGGCCGAGCGCGATGTCGGCGACGGCCCGCTCGACGGGGTCGAGGGCGAGGTCTTCCTCGGTGGCGGGGCTGGTGCTCATGCGGAGGCTCCCTGGAGGACGGTGTCGTTCGCGGGGCGGGCCGTGCGGCCGCGCAGCCACCAGGCGCGCAGACCGAGCATGACCAGGACGAAGTAGATGCTGTAGGTGAGGCCGGAGAAGACCAGGCCGTTGTTGAAGGCGAGCGGGACGCCGACCAGGTCGACGGCGAACCAGGCGAACCAGAACTCGACCCAGCCACGGGCCTGGGCGATCATCGCGGTCAGCGTGCCGACGAAGATGTAGGCGTCCGGCCAGGCGTCCCAGGAGAGTTCCGGGAAGACGGTGAACAGGGTGCCGACGGCGAGGGTGCCGAGCGCGGTACCGCCGATCAGCAGGGCGCGTTCCCGGCCGGTGGCGAAGCGGATCTGAACGCCGCCCTCGCCCCGCCGGCCGCGCCGCCACTGGGTCCAGCCCCAGATCGCGGCGAGGATCACCACGAACTGCTTGCCCACGCCGCCGCTGAGGTGCGCGGACCAGTAGGCGCCCACCAGGACGACGCCGGAGAGCAGTTGGACGGGCCAGGTCAGCCGGGAGCGGAGCCAGCCGAGGGCGAGTGCGGCCAGGCCGAGCAGGTTGCCGATCATGTCGGACCGGTAGACGTCCTGGCCGAGCAGGTGCATGGTGCCGTTGAGCCAGTTCACGAGGCGTCCTTGGCGGTCTCGGTGGGGACGGGGGGCAGGGCGCGGTCGGCGAGCAGGCGCTCCACGTACTTGGCGAGGACGTCCACTTCGAGGTTGACGCTCTCGCCGACGGCCTTGGCACCGAGCGTGGTCAGCGCGAGGGTGGCGGGGATGAGGCTGACGGTGAAGGTGTCGCGGGCGGCCTCGACCACGGTGAGGCTGATGCCGTCCACGGTGATCGAGCCCTTCTCCACCAGGTAGCGGGAGATGGTGGCGGGCAGCGAGAAGCGCAGGACCTCCCAGCGGGGCAGGCCGTCGGCGCCGAGGTCGCCGGGTGCGCGGCTCAGCAGGGTGGCGGTGCCGTCGACATGGCCCTGGACGAGGTGTCCGCCGAGCCGGGCGCCGAGGGCCATGGCGCGTTCGAGGTTGACCGGGGAGCCGGGCCCGAGCGCGCCGAGGCTGGAGCGGCTGAGCGTCTCGGCCATCACATCGGCGCTGAACTCGCCACTGTTGGAGGCCAGTTGATCGGGGGTGTCGACAACGGTCAGGCAGACGCCGTTGACCGCGATGGAGTCGCCGTGGCGCGCGCCCTGACAGACCACCGGGCCGCGCAGACGGATTCGCGAGGAGTCGCCGATCTTCTCGATCGACACGACCTCGCCGAGCTCTTCGATGATGCCGGTGAACACCCGGGTTCTCCTCGCGCTTGGGGCGCGGACTCCGGGGCGGCACTGGGAGATGACACGGACGGGCATGGACACACCCGGGCTCACGGCAGCACCCGTCACCGGGGTCGCCGAAGCCGCCGGGAAAGAGAACTCCCCCGTCGGGTACGCCTCCCGCGGTCCACCGGGGGACCACGGGTACTGCTCATCGTCCGCCGCGCACGCCTCCCATCCGGACTTTAACCGTCGGTCCAGGAATTTCACCTGGTCAACCGGCCGCTGGCTGCGGACGGGTCGCGGACTGTAACCGCCGGTTCGGATTTTCACCGACCCCGGAGTGCGCTGAACGTCACTGCTACTACTGCCGTCATTGTGCCATGGCCCGTGCGGGCCGAGGGAGGGGCTTTCGCTGTGGGCTGTTTCACGCCCCGGACGGGAATGCGCCGGGGTGCGCGGGAGCGCCGGGTCGGCGGCGCACACGCCGGGCGCGAGGGACCGTCAGGGCTCCGGCGGCGGCGTCTCGTCGGCGGTGCGGCGTGGCCGGCCGGCGTTCGGCGGTGCTCAGGGTCCGGTGGAGGGCCGCCGGACGGCGGGGTGGAGGTGCGGTCGAACCGGCGGGCCGGGACGGCCGGGCGCCCGGTGGCGCGGCGGGGTGCGGGGAGCGCACGCTGGTGGTGGAGGCGGAACGAGGCCGCGCCGGGACGGCGGCCACCGTCCGCCCGGACTTCTGGAGGTGCGAGCGCGATGGCCAAGTTCATGGATGTCCACCACGGCATGACCGGCATCACCGACGAGGATCTTCGCAGGGCCCACCAGGCCGACCTGGCGGTCGAGGCCGACGAGGGCGTGCACTTCGAACACGCCTGGGGCGACCCCGAGTCGGGCACCGTCTACTGCCTCTCGGAGGCGCCGTCCAAGGAGGCCGTCCAGCGCGTCCACGAGCGCGCCGGCCACCCGGCGGACGAGATCCACCCGGTGCCGATCACGGCCTGACCGCGGCGCGAGCGGTCCGGAGCGCGGCGGGCCGACCGGTGCGCCGGTCGGCGAACCGGTGGCCGCGGGTCGGCCTGGCCGGGCCGCCCGGCCTGTCTGGCCCGTCCGGCCCGTCTGGCCTGTCCGGCCCGTCTGGCCCGCCCGGTCAGAAGACCGGGCCGGGCATGAAGTGGGAGACCTCGGGCGGGTGGACGAGATGGCGCAGCTCCCCCTCGGACCAGACCGGTCGGATCCGCCACATCGGCCCGGCGTAGTCACGCAGGGCGGCCTCGTCCCGCCACCGGGTGAGCACCATGATCCGCCGGCCGTCGTCGGTCACCGAGCGCAGCAGCTCGCCGCCGAGGCAGCCGTCGATCTTCCCGAGCTCCGGGAGCACCCGCGTGGTCAGCAGCGCACAGAACTCTTCGGCGTGCCCGGCCACGACCTGCCCGGACCAGAGTCTGACGATCACGGCCACCACCTCCGACGGGAACCCCTGCTCCATTATCCGCACAAAACCGCAGGTGGGAAGGGTGCGGACGATCGTTCGAAGGGTGTGCCCCGAGGGTGCGGGCAAGGGCTCCGCTAGATTTTCGGTATGACCAGCACACCGGAAACTGTCGCTCCGTCAACCGCCGGGCCGGACCGTCCGGGGGGCCTGTTCGCAGCCCTCGACGCGAACGCCGTCCGGGATGCCGCGCAGCTGCGGGAGATCTACGAGCAGCCGAGCGACCACGCCCGGCGCAAGCAGGTGGACCACCTGCACGAGGTCGCCCGGCGGCTGATCGCCTGCTCGTCGCTGGTCTTCGTGGCCAGCGCCGACGCGGCCGGGCGCTGCGACGTGTCGCCGCGCGGCGGGCCGGCCGGGCTGGTGTCGGTGCTGGACGAGTACACGCTGGCCATCCCGGACGCCACCGGGAACAAGCGGCTGGACACCCTGCACAACATCGTCGAGACCGGACAAGTCGGGCTGATCTTCGTGGTGCCGGGCCGGGACACCACGCTGCGGGTCAACGGGCGGGCCTGTGTCTCCACCGACCCGCGGCTGCTGGAGCAGCTGACGGCGGTCGGCAAGCCGCCGCGCAGCGCGATCGTGGTGGCGGTCGAGGAGGTCTACTCGCACTGCCCGAAGGCGTTTCTGCGGGGCTCGGCGTGGAAGCCGGAGAACTGGCTCGACAAGGCCGCGCAGCCCAGTTCGGCCGAGGTCACCCTCTCGCACCTGCGGGACCCCTCGCTGACCGTCGAGATGATCGAGCAGAACGAGCGGGAGGCGCTGCTCTACCGCTACGAGTAGGGCGGGCGGCCGGAGCGCGGGGCGCGGACCGGCCCCGGAGACCTCTCGGGACCGGCCCGCGCGGTCGCGGCCGGTTCGGGCCGCGGCGGCTCAGACCACAGCGGCTCAGACCGCGGCCTTGGCGACGTCGACCACCGTGGCGTCGGCGGCCGCCCGCTGGACGGCCTCGATGCCCTTGCGGGCGGCGTCCTTGCTGGCGTATCCCTGGCCGGTGGCGACGATCTCGCCGTTGCCCGCCTTGAGCCGGAAGCGGAACTTGCCGCCGGCGTCCTCGTAGACCTCGAACTTGCCCGGCATCCGGGCCACCTCCTCGACGGGGCGCACGGCGCGCCCCTCCAGCACCGTGCGCCCGGCCGGACACCGGCCGCACCCGGTCGGCGGCCGGACGGGTGATGGACGGGCGGTCACGGGCAGGCGGGCGGTGCCGGGGCCGTTCGCGGAGGTGCCGGGGCGGCGGGCGGTGGTTTGAATGGACGGATGGAGTGCGCGTTCTGTGCGGTGGTGGCGGGTGCGGCCCCCGCGCACCGGGTGCTGGACGACCGGGTGGCGGTGGCCTTCCTGGACCGGCGGCCGCTGTTCCCCGGCCATGTCCTGGTCGTGCCTCGCGCCCACCACCCCACGCTGGCCGACCTGCCGGTGGCCGAGGTCGGCCCGTTCTTCCTGCGGGTGCAGCGGGTGACGGTGGCCGTGGAGCGCGGGCTCGGGGCGGCGGGCAGCTTCGTGGCGGCGAACAACCGGATCAGCCAGTCGGTGCCGCATCTGCACGTGCATGTGGTCCCGCGCAATCCGAAGGACGGGCTGCGCGGCTTCTTCTGGCCGCGCGGGACGTACCCGGACGAGGCGGGCGCGGCGGAGGTCGCCGCGCGGCTGCGCGCGGCGCTCGGTCCGCCGGAGTAGCGCCCGGCGGGGGTGCCCGTCCCGGGGTGGCGCCCACTCCGGGTGGCGCCGCGGCTCAGTCGGCCGCGGCGAGGCGGGTGGTGAAGCTGAACCGGTCGCCGCGGTAGAGCGAGCGCACCCGTTCCAGCGGGACCCCGGCCGCGTCCCTGGTGAGCCGGTGCAGCAGCAGCATCGGCAGGGCCGGCGGGGTGCCGATCAGCAGCGCCTCGCGCGGGGAGGCGAGCACCGTCTCGATCCGCTCCTCCGCCACGCCGAGCCCGATGCCCGCCCGCTCCCGCAGGAAGGCGTAGAACGACGAGCCCGGATCGAAGTCCCGGTCCAGCGCGGGCACCCGGGCCACCGCCAGGTAGGTGCTCTCCAGGCCGACCCGTTCGCCGTCCGCGAGCAGCACCCGTTCCAGATGCCAGACCCGCTCCCCCGCCGCCAGCCGCAGCCGGCCGGCCAGTTGGGGATCGGCGGCGAGCTGCTCCAGGCCGATCAGGGTGCGGCCGGGGACGTGACCCTGCCGGCGGACCCCCTCGGTGTAGCTGGCCAGCGACAGCGGCTGCTCCAGCTTCGGCCCGGCCACCACGGTGCTGCGGCCGCGCCGGCGGACCCGGCCCTGGATCAGCAGGTCGCGCAGCGCCTGGCGGAGGGTCTCGCGGGCCACCTCGAAGCGGACGGCGAGCTCGCGCTCGGTCGGCAGCACGCCGCCCTCGCCGAGTTCGTCGAGCAGTGACTCCAGCTGCCCTTTGACCGCATAGTACTTGGGCACCCGCCCGTGCTCCGGGATACCCGATCTGATCGGCCCGCCGGGGCCGGACGGGACGGCGGGGCCGGGGGTGTCGTCCATCCGGCCATCCTCCCAGACCGGGTCGACCCGGACCGAATCCGGCCGACGGTCCATCATGTTACCCCCGAACCCCTTGACAGGTATAGACCATTCCGCTTGAGTCTGGGCTAGCCCCGTACCGGCCCTAGCCCCAATGCCGGTGACTTTGTGGTCGGTGTCTCGTTGGTTGTGGTGTGGCGAGGGTGGGGCAGGTCAAGTCGCCTGCGGATGAGCGGATATCGGACCGGATCGCGATCGGGGTGCTGACCCAGGCGTTTCCGCCGGGGCTGGTCGATGAGGTGATCGCCGAGACCGGGCGGGTCGAGAAGCGCAGTCGCCTGCTGCCGGCGCGGGTGGTCGTGTACTTCGTGCTGGCGATGTGCCTGTTCTTCGGGCAGGGCTATGAGGAGGTCGCCCGGCTGCTGGGTGAGGGGCTTGGGGACGGGCGGCGGTCGTGGCGGGTGCCGACGACCGCCGCGATCGGCCGGGCCCGCCGTCGGCTGGGGGTCGAGCCGCTGAAGGCGTTGTTCGCGCGGGTCTGCCATCCGGTGGCCGTGCCCGAGACGGCGGGCGCCTGGTACCGGCGCTGGCACCTGGTCGCCGTGGACGGCACCACGTTGGACCTGGCGGACACCGAGGCCAACGACGCACACTTCGGCCGCCCGGGCACAGGACGCGGCATCGGCGCGTTCCCGCAGGCCAGGGTGGTCGGACTGGCCGAATGCGGCACGCACGCCGTGTTCGGCGCGGTGGTCGGTCCGCTGTCGGCCGGCGAGCAGGTGCTGTCGCGTCGGCTGTTCACTCACCTGCGGGAGGGCATGCTGCTGCTGGCCGACCGGGGCTTCTACGGCTTCGAGCTGTGGCAGGCCGCCCGGGCGAGCGGCGCGGACCTGTTGTGGCGAGTGCGCAGCAACGCCGCTCTGCCGGTGATGCGGGTCCTGGAAGACGGCTCCTACCTCAGCACCGTCCACGCCGAACCGGACCGAAGGAGCCGCCGCAACCCGGTGACCGTGCGGGTCGTCGAGTACACCCTGGCCCGCACCGGCGACCAGGTCGTCTACCGGCTGGTCACCACCATCCTCGACCCCGAACAGGCACCTGCCCACGAGCTGGC
>NZ_JBIUYD010000024.1:0-32534 GCF_044744345.1 Kitasatospora sp. NPDC087315
AGGCACAAGATCATCCGACACGTGGAGCACTCTGCCGCCCGAACACATCAACTGCCAAGCCCCTGAGCTGAACTCATTTTGAAACGATCAGTAAGAATGATTTGCGGAGCCGTCGGAGGCGGATGATGCTGCAGGCGAGTTCGAGCAGGCCTTGGGGAGAGGGGGACAACGGGGAAATTACGTGACCGTCCACACCCGGTCCGGGTCCGGGTCCGTATGCCGTCGATCAGGCGGTGCCGAACTCACCGGCCTTGACGCCTGCGACGAACGCGGCGAACGTGGCGGTGGGGAAGACGAGCGCGGGACCCTCAGGGTCCTTGGAGTCACGGACAGGGACAAGCCCGGGGTAGTCGGGGGCCACCTCGACGCAGGAACCGCCGTTCTGGCTGTGGCTCGACTTGAACCACGAAGCAGCGGTCAGGTCTACGGGATCGGTCATGGGTGCCATTCCTCTCGTACCTTGCGGACAGAGACCCCACCACGCCGGAGAGGTGGTGGGGTCTCGGGCGATGTGCATTCAGGACGCAGCATCAGACAGTGCCGAACTCACCGGCCTTGACGCCTGCGACGAACGCGGCGAACGTGGCGGTGGGGAAGACGAGTGCGGGGCCCTCGGGGTCCTTGGAGTCGCGCACGGGGACAAGCCCGGGGTAGTCGGGGGCCACCTCGACGCACGTCCCGCCGTTCTGGCTGTGGCTCGACTTGAACCACGAAGCAGCGGTCAGGTCTACGGGATCGGTCATGGGTGCTACTCCTCTCGCACCTTGCGAACAGAGATTCCTCCACACCGAGAGACATCGCCTCAGACGGTGCCGAACTCGCCAGTCTTGACGCCCGCCACAAACACGCTGAACGCGGCGGCAGGGAAGACGAGCGCGGGACCCTCAGGGTCCTTGGAGTCACGGACAGGGACAAGCCCGGGATAGTCCGGAGCCACCTCGACGCACTGCCCCTCTTGGGCACTGTGTGAACTCTTGCGCCAACGAGCGCCGAACAGGTCCAGGTCGGCCATGGGTGCTGTTCCTCTCATGCCTTGCGAGCAGAGACCCCACCACGCCGGAGAGGTGGCAGGATCTCGGGCGGTGTGCGCTCGGGGCGCAGCATCAGACGGTGCCGAACTCCCCGGCCTTGACGCCCGCGACGAACGCAGCGAACGCGAGGACGGGGAAGACCAGAGCGGGACCCTCGGGGTCCTTGGAGTCACGCACGGGCACGGCGTCGTGGGTTGCGGCCAGGTTGGCGGCCACCTCGATGCATTCACCGCCGTTGCTGCTGTACGAAGACTTGAACCAGCGAGGTTCGATCACGGCAGTTCCCTTTCGTAACCGGCAGATTTAAACGGTGCCGAACTCTCCGGCCTTGACACCTGCCACGAACGCGGCGAACGCATCGGTGGGGAAGACCAAGGCGGGACCCTCAGGGTCCTTCGAGTCTCGGACGGGCACGATGCCCGGGTGGTCGGGCGAGACTTCTACACATGTCCCGCCGTTGCCACTGTATGAGGACTTGTACCAGCGAGGTTCGGTCACGACAGTTCCCTTCGTTGCCGGCTGATCACGGCCACGGAAGCAGTCTTCGACGGTGCTTCGTCCTGTAGTTGATGGTCAGGCGGTGCCGAACTCGCCCAACTTGACGCCCGCGACGAACGCGGCGAACGCATCAGCAGGGAAGATCAAGGCGGGGCCGCTCGGATCCTTGGAGTCGCGGACGGGCACAAGCCCGGGGTAGTCGGGGGCTACCTCAACGCAGGAACCGCCGTTGCCGCTGTGGCTTGACTTGAACCAGGAAGCGCCGGACAGATCTGAGTCGGTCATGAGTGCTATTCCTCTCCTGCCTTGCGAACGGAGATTCCTCCACGCTGGGAGACGTGGCGTCAGGCGGCGCCGAACTCACCGGCCTTCACGCCTGCCACGAACGCAGCGAACGTATCGGTGGGGAAGAGCAGGGTGGGACCGCTGGGGTTCTTGGAGTCACGGACGGGCACGGCACCGTGGGTGCCGGCCAAGTTGGCGGCCACCTCGATGCAGTCACCACCGTTGCTGCTGTAAGAGGACTTGAACCAGCGAGGTTCGGTCACGGTAGTTCCCCTTCATTGCCGGCTGATCACGGCCATGGAAGCAGCCTGCGACGGTGCCTCCACCTGTAGTTGATGGTAGGCGGTCGCATGGGTGCGGACTCGCTGTTTCGTTCCAAACGCCCCGACAGGCGGCACTCGCAGTACGCACCCTGTGTGAGACAGCGAGAGACCCCACCACATCGAGGAGAGGTGGTGGGGTCTCGGGGCGCGGCGTCAGACGGTGCCGAACTCGCCGACCTTGACGCCCGCCACGAACGCGGCAAACGCGGCAGCAGGGAAGACCAGGGCAGGGCCCTCGGGGTCCTTGGAGTCACGCACGGGCACGGCACCGTGGGTGCTGGCCAAGTTGGCGGCCACCTCGATGCAGTTGCCACCGTTGCTGCTGTAAGAGGACTTGAACCAGCGAGGTTCGGTCACGGTAGTTCCTTTCGTAGCTGGCGGATCATGGCCACGGAGGCAGCCTGCGACAGCGCCTCGGCCTGTAGCTGATGGTAGGCGGTCAGCGTAGGTAGTACGGACTCGCTGTCCCGTTCCAGGTGCCCTTGCTGCGCGGACTCCGCGTAGCACGCCAGCGATCTGTCAGGGAGCGTCAAGAGATTCACCGGCAGGTCGAACGATCGGCTTTCGCCTATCTCGTACGGGGCCACCTGGAAGACCGTGTGCGGCAGCTCGGCAAAGGCAACCAGCCGATCCAGCTGCGCGGACATGACCGCCCGGCCACCAACCGGCCGACGGATGCAGCTCTCATCGAGCACCGCGTGAATCAGCGGCGGCGAGTCCCGATCCAGGCGGGCCTGTCGCTCCGCGAGGAACGCGACACGCTCGTTGGCCTGTTGCTCGGTAATGCTTCTCCGTCGCACTGCTCCGGCTGCGACGGCCGCAGCGTACTCCGGCGTCTGGAGCAGCCCCGGGATGATCCCCAACTCAAAGAGTCGGATCTCGACCGCTCGGGCCTCGTGGAGCACGTACTCCGGGAAGCCCTCAAGTAGTGCCGCGTGCCGGACCACCCGCCACAGGCGCTCGAACACATCTCCGGTTCCCAGCGCTTCGTCAGCTCTCTTCGCAAATCGACGGGTTGGGGATTTGCGATTTGTTTCAACGGCGGAGACATGCGTTCCCGAGTAGCCCATACGTTCAGCCAGCTCATCCTGAATCCACCCGCGCTCCTCTCGTGAACTGCGGAGTCGCGCCCCGAAGGCGGCACCCGGCGACGAGTCTGGGTCCAGCTCCCGGCGATTCATAGTCCACCGCCCCAACTTTTCGTTCTCTTCCGACAGGTTGAAGACGCTTCCAACTGTAAGCCACAGTAGGCAGCCCTGGGTAGTGGATCCACTACGGAGAGGAACGGACGTTGACGCGGCGAAACACCCCCACCGACCCCCTGTACGTCCCCCAGCTCGGCGAAATCGTCAAGGACATGGCCCACCGAGGCGTCCACGGTGCCTACATGGGCACCGAGTCCGGCAAGGTCTACTTGCGGCCGGAACACGGCGGGATCGAGTGGACCACCTACCCGAGCGAAATCCAACCGCTCGTCAGACCAATGGACTCGAAGCCGGCCACGAGTCGGGGCAAGCCCCCCGGACGACTGCCCGAACCCTCGGCCGGCGACGCGGCGTAGGGCACCACTCATGGAGCGCTACACGCTGCCGGACCGGACGGCGTGGAACCTCGGCCGCTGCTTCTGCTGCGACCGGTGGACCCTGGTCGCGCCGGGACCGACCTACGGCCCCCCTGACGATCCGATGACACTCCCCCTGTGCGTGGTCGGGTTCGAGCGCGCCGAACGGAAGCGGCACCGGGCCCGGTTGCGGGCGGGCATGCACAACCCGTACCGAGGGGGCCATCGCGTGAACCCCCACTCCCGACTCGCCTTCCTCGGCCGGATGTTGCGCGGACTGGCCACCGAACCCCGGGTGACGTGGACCTGGGTCTGGGGTGTCTACCTGCAGTTCTGGCCCCCGGTGCTCTGGGTCAGCCCCAGGCGCCGAAGGGCGGCCCGCGAGTACGACCGGATACTCGCGCAGGAACAGTACGAGGCCGAGATCGGCCGCGAGATCACCCGAAGCATGATCCGGCAGGAACTCGACCGCCCGGTGTTCGACCCGCAGACGACCCTCAGCCTGCTCGGCGTGCTGATGGACAACCACCCGGATCACCCGGGCCACCGTCGCCCCCGGGGTGCCTGGCCCCCGGACCGGCCGGTCTGATCTTCCGCGCGGACGACGGGGAGCACGTCGGTTCGCCCGTGCGGAATCGAGGCCCCGCCCGTCACGGACACCCCGGCGGGACGGGTGGGGCCGCCCAACTGAGCGTCGCCACAAGGGATGAACAGCAAGGCCGAACCCGGCGCGCACAAGCAGGACGCCGAGAAGCGCGCCGCTGGACGAGTCCAACGGGAAGTCCAGCGAGGACCCGAAGAAGGACCAGCACCGTGCTACCGATGAACTCCCCCGGAATCGTTGCCGACGGGTACGTCCCGCTGTACGCCAACTCAGCTGCATTCGAGAGCGGCGCGCCGACCCTGGCCACGGTCCGCACGCTGAACTGCGGCTGCCCCCGGCGGGCGGAGGGCGGGTGCGTCGAATCCCTCGACCTGCCCGCCCTGCAGGCCGAGGCCACGCTTCCGGACGGGCGGACTGGGGTGTTCCTCGGACGCGAGCGGACCGGAGACCCGATCACCGGAGAAGTCCGGTACACCACCGTCGCCTTCCGGAGCCTGGACGAGAACGGCAAGCCCTTCACCTGGGCACTCCGCTGCGCCGGGCCGGCCGTCGTACAGAACCCGTACGAACGGGCCCGCAAGGCGCTCTGAAGAATCCCGCCCCGGACGCCGGTCGAGGCCCTTCCCCGTCCGGGGCGGGGCACCACCATGCATCAACTCACCCATGCGAGCGGTGATTTCGTGACCGCAATCACGGAGCCCCAGGTCGGTGAAGCACCCAGGGTGCCTCGCATGGCCGAGCCGGAGATCACCGGCAACTACCGGAAAGGAACACGCTGATGAACTGGCAGCACCACGCCGCCGCCCTGGCAGAGCGCGCCACCGAACCCGACTCCCGCTGGCGCGCGGCCGTCGCGGACACCCCTCGGCACACCCTGCTCCCGAACTGGTGGGAGAACGGGCCCGAGGGCTGGACGCTGCACAAGGGAGCGGACGACCCGGAGCGCTGGGCGCGAGTCGCCTACGGCAACGAGTCGGCCGTGACCAGCGTCGGCGGGCACCACGCCGACCACGCCGAGCCCGGTGACCACCCGACCGGGCTCCCCACGTCGTCGGCCACGCTCGCCGCCCTGGTGGTGAAGATGCTGCGGCACGGCCGGATCAACCAGGGGCACGATCTGCTGGACATCGGCACCGGGGCCGGCGGGCTGACCGCCTACGCGGCGCTGCGGCTCGGCTCCGGGCATGTGACCAGCGTGGACGTGGACCCGTACCTGGTGGACGCCGCGCGGGACCGGCTGGCCGCCCTCGGCCTGCACCCGGCGTTCGCCGCCGTCGACGCGACGGGGCCCCTCCCCGGCGACCACGACCGCATCGTCTCGACGGTGGGCGTCCGGCCGGTCCCGGCATCGTGGCTCGCCGCGCTGCGGAAGGGCGGGCGCCTGGTCACCACGATCCGGGACACCGCACTGATCCTCACGGCCTGGAAGACCCCGGACGGCGGAGCGCGCGGGCACATCGAACGCGACCGGGCCGGGTTCATGGGCACCCGGCACGACGCGAACTACCCAACCGGACCAGCCGAGTTGTACCGGACCGCCCGCGAGGCGGAGGGTGAGGACATCACAACCGGCCGCTACCCCGTGAGCGATGTGCGGGAGGCGTGGGAGACCTGGTCGTTCCTGTCGGTCTCGGTGCCCGGCATCGAGTACGACTTCGAAGAGAGGGGCGGGTCCCGGACGGCGTACCTGGTCCACCGCGACGGATCGTGGGCACGGGCCACGGCCGTCCGGTTCGAGCCGCCCATCGTCCACCAGGCCGGGCCCCAGCGGCTCTGGAGCGAGCTGGAACGGGTCCGGACCAGGAGTCTGGTCGAAGGCGGCCTGCCGCTGTACGGAGCCGATGCGACCGTCACCCCGGACGGCGTGATCCACCTGTCCCGGGGCCCGTGGTCGGCCACGATCGACTGAGGACGGGCGCGCGGTCTACCGAAGCCCGCGCCACCGAAGCCCGGGTCCCCGGAACGCGGGGACCCGGGCTGCCCGGCCGCCGGGCTGCGCGGTATCAGGCGCCGGTGGTCGCGGCCCGCTCGGCGGCGCTGCGCTCGACGCAGAACTCGTTACCCTCAATGTCCGCCAGGGTCACCCAGCCGAGCCCGTCCGGGGTACGGTGGTCCGCCACCAGGGTGGCGCCCAGGGCCAGCAGGCGCTCCACTTCCTCCTCCCGGGACCGGTCCTGCGGCTGGAGGTCCAGGTGGACGCGGTTCTTCACCGACTTGCCCTCAGGAACGCCGATGAACAGCAGCGAGGCCCCCGCCGACTCCACCACCGCCTCCGCATCGCCCGGGTTGTCGTCCTCGCCCACCGTGCCGTCCAGCGCCTGCGCCCAGAACTCGGCGAGGCGGAAGGGGTCGGTGCAATCGATCGTCACATGTCGCACAAGAGAAGCCATGAGACCACTCTGACCTGCTTCTTCGCTTCGGTCCAACCTGTTTACGGGTCTCGTCGATCCTGCCTGACGCCGCACGTGGCCTTCAACCGTCCGAACCCCATGGTCCCGGAGATCCGGATCCTCGGCCCGCCGGAGCCGGAGCGCCGCCGGGTCCTGTAGAGCAAGTCCTTCCACCCGGTGTGCAGATCCTCGACGTCGACGATCGCGTCGCGGGGCACCGTGATCCTGGCCCTGCCGGTGCCGAGCTGCAGAACCTTGACCGCCCGACCCGGCGAACCTGTGCGGCCGGAGCGCTAGCCGGGCGGGGTCACCGTCCGCACATGCAGATGGCCGTCCCGGGGGAACGGCGGCCGGGCGGGCAGGACCTCCCGGAAGCGGTAGCCGGACTTCTCCGCCACCCGGCACGAGGCCGGATTGTCCACCTGGTGCAGCAGGTCGAGCCGGACCAGCCCGTCGGCGGCGAAGACCTCGAACGCCCAGGCGGTGAGCGCCTCCACCGCGCGCGGGGCCACGCCGCGGCCCCGGGCGGCGGCCGCCGTCCAGTAGCCCACCTCGGCCGAGGCCCCGCCCGGGGTGCCGCACTTGAGCACCACGTTGCCGACCAACTGCTCCCCCGCGCGCGCCGCGCCGGGCTCCAGCACCGCGAAGCTGTACCGGTCGCCGTCCGCCCGGCCCCGGCGCTGCACGTCCAGCCAGCGGGCCGCGTCCCCGGCGTCCGTCACCGGGAGCCTGGTGAAACGGCGCAGCAGCGGATCGCGGTAGATCTCCACCAGGGCCGGTCCGTCCTCGTCCCGGAA
Source organism: Kitasatospora sp. NPDC087315 (assembly GCF_044744345.1). Lineage (NCBI taxonomy): Bacteria > Bacillati > Actinomycetota > Actinomycetes > Kitasatosporales > Streptomycetaceae > Kitasatospora > Kitasatospora sp. NPDC087315. Next base: position 7,490 of record NZ_JBIUYD010000024.1, read on the forward strand.
CGGGCGCAGGAGCAGTCCGTCGGCCACCGGGAACGTGCCGGTGAGGGTGCTCACCTGAGACCGTCGGACAGGTTCTGGGGCCGTTGGTCGGTCGGTCATGTCCCGGTCTCCCCCGTCGTTCCCACCGCGGATCGGTGCGTTGCGACCTTCCTAGCAGCCGCCCGTTCCCGGCCGCTGGTCGCCCCCGGATCGGCAAGCGAAGGCCGGCCTTCCCCGAACGGGTGACACCCCCGATCGGGGGTGTGCAGGATGTGGAGGGCGGAGGACAGTGGGCGCATGCAGATTCCACTCTCCGTGATGGACTTCCTCGACCGGGCCGAGCTGGTCTACGGCGACCGGGTCGGCATCGTCGACGAGCCGGTGCAGCCGGCCGGATCCTGGGGCGAGCTGAGCTACCGCCGGGTCGCCGAACTGGCACGGGCGCAGGCGGCCGGGCTGGACCGGCTGGGCGTCGGGCCGGGTGAACGGGTCGCGATCGTCTCGCAGAACTCGGCCCGGCTGATGACCTCGATGTACGGCGTGAGCGGGCACGGCCGGGTGCTGGTGCCGGTGAACTTCCGGCTGAAGGCGGAGGAGGTCTCGTACATCGTCGAGCAGAGCGGCGCGTCCGTGCTGCTGGTCGATCCCGAGGTCGCCGAACCGCTGGCCGGGGTCGTCGCCGAGCACAAGTTCGTGATCGGCCCGGACAGCGACGCGCTGCTGTACGACTTCGCGCACGCGCCGCGCCGGTACGAGATCGCCGAGAACGACACCGCGACGATCAACTACACCAGCGGAACGACCGCACGCCCCAAGGGCGTTCAGCTCACCCACCGCAACATCTGGCTGAACGCCGTGCTGATGGGCCTGCACTTCGGGGCCGGTGACCGGGACGTCTACCTCCACACGCTGCCGATGTTCCACGCCAACGGCTGGGGCCTGCCGTTCGCGCTGACCGGGCTGGGCGCACGGCACATCGTGCTGCGCAAGGTGGACGGCGCCGAGATCCTGCGCCGGATCGACCGGCACGGGGTGACCTTCCTGTGCGGCGCACCGGCGGTGATCTCGATGGTGCTGGAGGCGGCGGCCGACTGGGAGGGGCCCGTCCCCGGCCGGGACCGGGTGCGGATCATCGTGGCCGGCGCCCCGCCGCCGACCTCGGTGGTGCAGCGCATCGAGTCCGAACTCGGCTGGGAGTTCATGCAGATCTACGGCCTGACCGAGACCTCGCCGGTGGTGACGGTCAACCGCACCCGCGCCGAGTGGGACGAACTCCCCTCGGCCGAACGGGCCGAGCGGCTGGTGCAGGCGGGCGCGCCGGCGATCGGCAACCAGGTCCGGGTGGACGACCAGGGCGAGGTGCTGGTGCGCTCCAACGTCGTGCTGAACGGCTACTGGCAGCAGCCGCGGGAGACCGCCGAGGCGATCCGGGACGGCTGGTTCCACACCGGGGACGGCGGCACCCTCACCGACGGCTATCTGACCATCTCGGACCGGAAGAAGGACATCATCATCAGCGGCGGGGAGAACGTCTCCTCGATCGAGGTGGAGGACTGTCTGTACGACCACCCGGCGGTGGGCGAGGTCGCGGTGATCGGTGTGCCGGACGAGAAGTGGGGCGAGACGGTCAAGGCGCTGGTGGTGCTCAAGCCGGGGCAGGGGGCGACGACCGAGGCGGAGCTGATCGCGCACTGCAAGCAGCGGCTCGCGGGCTACAAGTCGCCCACGTCGGTGGAGTTCCGGGACACGCTGCCGCGGACCACCACCGGGAAGCTGCAGAAGTTCCGGCTGCGCGAGCCGTACTGGTCGGGGCGGGACCGGAAGGTCAACTGACCGTTGCCGCAACGCTCTTCGGCCTTCGACTCAACCCGCCTCGTCGACCAGGCCGGACTCGCGCGCGGCCAGCGCGAGTTCGGTCCGGTTGCGGACGCCGAGCTTGTGCATGGCGCTCTTCAGGTAGCCGGTCACGGTGTTGCGGGTGAGGCCCAGTTGGGCGGCGATCTCCGGGTTGGTCCGGCCGGTCGCCGCCCAGCGCAGCACCTCGTGCTCCCGGCGGGTGAGCGGGGTCGGCAGCGGTGCCGCGGCGGCTCTTCGGGGGCCGGACCCGTTCCAGGGGCCCGGCCCGCTCCAGGCGGCGGCCCCGGCCAGCGCCCGGGTGGCGGCCGCGGCGAGCTTGGTGACGGCGGCGATCCGGACGTCCCCGAACGGGACGACGGCGCGCAGCGAGGCGTACACCACCCCGTAGACGGTACCGCCGTGCAGCAGCGGGACGGTGAGCATCGCGTACAGGTCCTCGGCGACGACAGCGGCGTCGTAGTGGTGCGAAATGGTGGTGGCGGCGCGGTAGTCGGGCACCCAGTTGGGGGCGCGTTCGGCCAGCGCGCGGCCACCGAGGCCGGTCCCGGCGGGGACGGCGAGGTCGTGCAGCAGATCGGCCCGGGTACCGGCCCAGCGGCGCAGCACCATGCCGTCCGGGCCCGCGCCCGCCCGGGCGCGCCGCGCGGGGTCCTCGTCCGGCACCCCGACCAGGCCGACGTCCGCGCCGCAGTCGGCGACCACCCGGCGGGCGAGGTCGCCGAGCAGGGCGTCCCTGACCAACTCGGCGGCCCGGACGGCGAGGTCATCGGGCCGGTCCGGGGCGAGGCCTCCGGGGACGGGTGCAACGGGTGCGACGGGTGTGACGGCCCGGGTGACAGCGCCGCCGGCCGCCTGGATGGGGGTGTCCGCAGCCCTTGTCATCGCGCGATTGTCACACGCGGTACGGCCGGTGGCGAGAGTCGTGACGTGCGTGTTCCGTGGAGTGTCCGGCGGATCCGCGCGGCGCGTCGTAGGGTGCGGCCCTGGGTTACCGGCGGGTCACCGGCGGGTCACCGGTGCCCGGGACGACGACCGATGCGAAGGGGATGTCCATGACGAGCCCGAACAGCCCGAGTGAGCCGGGTGCTCCGGACGTGCTGGCCGGCCTGCTGGGCGATCTGCGGGCCGAGAGCGAGGTGCTGGACGGCCTGGTGGCCGCTCTGGCGCCGGCGGAGTGGGCCCGTGCGACGCCCGCCGAGGGGTGGACGATCGCGCACCAGATCGCCCATCTGGCGTGGACGGACGACTGGGCCGAGCTCTCCGCGCGCGACGCGGCGGCCTTCGCGGAGGCGGTCGGCGGGCTCTTCGGGAAGCCGTCGGCGGCGGGGGCGGGCCCGGTGGAGGAGGGTGCGGCGCGCGGCGCGGCCGAGGAGCCCCGGCTGCTGCTGGCGCGCTGGCGGTCCGGGCGGGAGCGGGTGCTGGCGGCGCTGGGTGCGGTGCCGACCGACATCCGGCTGCCGTGGTTCGGACCGCCGATGAAGCCCGCCTCGATGGCGACCGCACGGCTGATGGAGACCTGGGCGCACGGGCAGGACGTCGCGGACGCGCTCGGCGCGGTGCGGGAGCCGTCGGCGCGGCTGCGGCACATCGCTCATCTGGGGCTGCGGACCATGGGGTTCGCGTTCACCCTGCACGGGCTGCCGGTGCCGGAGGTCCCGGTGCGGCTGGAACTGACCGCGCCGGACGGCGGGCTGTGGGTGTGGGGGCCGGAGGACGCGGCGGACCGGGTGAGCGGGCCGGCGCTGGACTTCTGTCTGCTGGTGACCCAGCGCCGGCACCGGGACGATCTGGCCCTGACCGCCTCCGGGGAGACGGCGACGGCCTGGCTGGCGATCGCGCAGGCCTTCGCGGGCGCGCCGGGAAAGGGCCGGGACGCGGGCGAAAATTACATCTGACCAATCGTCAAAGAATATCGCCAGCAGGCTAAACCACCCCTTCCGGCGATATACAGAGTTCGTTGGCGAATGATGGAATTCCCTCATGAATCGCACGAACACCATGCGCGCCGCCCTGGCCGGCGCCGCCGCACTGCTCGCGATCGGCGGCCTGATCGCCGCCCCTGCCCAGGCTCTCGCCCTGCCCGCCGGCACACCCGGTGTGTCCCGGGTGGAGGTCCGGGCCGGCACCCCCGCCGCCCACCAGGTGGTCACCTTCTTCGAGGAGTACCGGCGGGCGGTGCTCGGCGAGAGCGGCGAGACCCCACAGGCCGTCCGCGAGCGCTTCCTCAGCCCACACCTGAACTTCCGCCTCGACGCCTGGGCCAATGAACACGACGCCGACCCGGTGTTCCGCGCCCAGAACGTCCCGGAGAACTGGTCCGTCCAGCAGGTCAACGAAGAGTACGGCTTCGCGTCGGTCCGCCTCACCGAGCTCTGGGGCGGCGGCGGCAGCCAGGACGTCTGGTACACCGTCCGGCTCACCGACCTGCTGATCGTCGAACTCAACGACCAGCCCGCCTTCTGAGCTCTCACCCGCCCACCCACACCCCCACAGACCCGACGCGGCGCAGGCATCCCCCCACGACTGCGCCGCGTCGGTCCACCGAATGCCGACCTGTCGGCCCCGCCGGATTGGATAGCTGCATGAACACACTGCTCAGCCGCCTGCCCGCCGTATCCGACCTTCGCGACCGCTGCCGCGGACTCGCGATGCTCGACGCCACCCTCAGCCCGGACGACTGGGAGAGCCGGTACCACTCCTTCGACTCCCGATGGGCGGAGGGCAAGGAGATGGCGTCGATGCGGAACGGCTCGGGCAGCGACTGGTTCGTGGTCTTCTCCCCCATCGGCGTCTACGACCTGAGGCCCAGGCCCCCCACGACCGGCCTGTCTCCGGGTTCTCGGGTCGGCCCGAGAACCCGGGGGAAGGGTCATTCGCGGTGCAGGAACTCCGCTTTGACCCTGCGCCCCAGGGCCGGGAGCGCGCTGAGGCCGGCCGCCACCGCGCCGAGCACCGCGATGCCGGCAATGCTCGCGAAGGCGTCCAGCGGGACGCCGCCCGGGGTCCCCCCGGTGCGGCCGTAGGCGCGACCCGCCAGGAGGGCCAGGCCCAGGGCGAGCGCGATGCCCGCTCCGTAAGGGACCAGGATCTGGACGAGCTGGGCGCGCCGCATGGTCGGCAGCGGCACACCCACCACCGCCTGCAGCGCGACCTCCCGACGGCGCTCGATCGCCCGGTCGATCGACCCCACCGCGATGGTGGCGAAGGAGATGACGAGGGTGAGCAGCGTCCCCAGGATCAGCAGGGCCCGGAAGAGCGGGAACTGGTACTGCGCTTCCAGCGCGATGTCCGGGACGGACACCGTCAGGCTCGGGTCCAGGCGGGCCACGGCCGCGTTCAGCGCCTCGTACGTCGCGGACTTCCCGTCGGTGGCGATCAGGTACCTCTCCGCCGGGGCGCTCAGCTCGGACAGGCCAGGGGTGTCGGGCGGGAGCAGGATGTCGGCGGCCAGCGGCGAGTTGTCGGAGACGGCGTAGAGGTCGGGCACCGCGAGGGTGCGGGTGGGAGGGGTGACGGTCACGGCGGCGCCGGGCCGGGTCTGGGCCATGAGCGTCAGGGGGCCCGTGGCGGCGGGGTCGGTTCCCTGGTGAGGCTGGGGAAGCCAGTAGGCGGTGCCTTCCTGACAGTCCGTGGGCGGCTGCTTGATCAGGGTGGCCAGGTCGGAGCAGGAGAGAACGACCGCGCTGTGCATGCTCAGAGGTGCCGCCGGGAAGCCGGCGGCACCGGCCGGTGTGCCCGGTGCGTTCTGCAGCGCGGCGGGCAGCGGTGTCTGCAGCCGCCGCACCGGGACGACCTCGCGCACGCCGGGCACGTCCCTGAGCGCGGATTCCGGCACGGGCAGGCCTTCGGCCGTCGCCGCCGGGCCCTGGAGGACTCCGGGAGCCATGAGCTGGGTCCAGGACTCGGCGGAGGCACGTGACTCGACGGCGGCGAAGACCGACTGGCCGAGCGTGCTGGCGAAGACGAGCAGGACCAGGCCCGTCACCACCCGGGTCGCGGTGGCGGCCTCGACCTCCAGACGGCGGGCGCCCAGCAGGACGGCGACCGATCGGGCGAGGCGGCCGAGCAGGACGCCGATGGTCCTGGCGATCAGGGGGGTGGCGGCCGTGACACCGACGAAGGTGAGCAGGAGGCCCGCGCCCATCACCAGAAGCATGGGGGTGTTGGGGTCACCCATCTCGGGGGCCGGGCTCAGGGCGGCGTAGCCGCTGAGTGCGGCGCCGAGCCCGAGGGGGGCCAGGCGCCACGGGGACAGGGGCTTGGGAAGCGCGTCCGCGCGGGCTGCCCGGGTGACCCCGGTGGCGCGGCGCACCGCGACCGCGCCCACGCAGACGGCCAGCACGGGGACGGCCAGGAGCAGGGCAGCGGTCTGCCACAGCGGGGGCTGGAGGTCGGCGGAGAACCAGCCGTAGCCGGCGACGGTCCAGCTCGACGCGGCGGGCAGCAGGGCTTCGAAGACCGCCAGGCCCACCAGGACGCCCAGTGTCGAGACGACGGCCGTCTCGCCTGCGTTGACGACCTGGGTCTGGCGCGGTGTCAGCCCCAGCAGGCGCAGCGCGGCCAGGCGCCGGTCGCGGGTGGCGGCGGACAGGCGGGCGCAGGAGGCGAGGAAGAGGAGGACCGGGGTGAGGACGGCGATGATCCCGACGATGAGGGTCACGGTGTTCTTGCGGGTGTCCGCGACGGCGCCGGCCTGGGCGACGATGGCTGGTCCAGTCGCGCCGTGGGCCTGGGGCCCGTACCCGGCGGGGTGCTGGACGTAGGCGTCCGGGGTCTGGTCGACGCCGATGTAGGCGAGGAGTTCATCGGGCTGCAGGAGTCCGGACGGTGTGATCACGGCGGTGAGGCGCCCGGGCAGGCGGTCGCGCAGGGCTTGGTTCCCGGGGGTGTCGTAGAGCTTCTTGAGTGCCGGGGAGACGATGAGCTCGCCGGGCCGGGGAAGGCCCGTGAGGCCGGGCGGCGGCGCGGTGGCGCTGTGGGCGGCGGGGACGAGCTGGCGTTGCAGGGGCGTGCCCTGCCAGGTGTCGGACACGCTCTCCCCGATCAGTCCGCAGCCGGCCGCGGGTTGGCCGTCGGTGGCCGCGCACAGGACCGTCCTGGCGTCGGTGCGCTCGGCCCGGTGCCCCAGCATGCCGGGGACGGCGAGGGCCGTGAGCAGGACGACGGCGCCGAGCGCGGTGCCTCCGGTCATCAGGCAGACGCGTGCCCATCCCGAACGGCCGTAGCCGCGGACGAGCCTGAGGCCCAGCAGGAGGGGGAACAGGCGGGCGCGCAGCATCACACCCGTCCCTTCACGCCGACGATCTCGCCGTTGCTCATGAGGACTTCGCGGTCGGCGCAGGCGGCGACGCGGGCTTCGTGGGTGACGATGACGACTGCGGCGCCCTGGTCGCGGGCGGCGGTGGTGAGGGCGGTGAGGACGCGTTCGCCGTTGACGGTGTCCAGGGCTCCGGTGGGTTCGTCGGCGAAGACGACCTTCGGCCGGTGGATCAGGGCCCGTGCCACGGCGGCGCGTTGGGCCTGGCCGCCGGAGACCTGGGAGGGGCGCTTGTCCGCCAGATCCGGTATCTCCAGGCGGGCGAGGCCTTCGGCCGCCCGCTGGGCCGCCGCCTTGCGGGTAGTGCCGGTGAGCCGTAGGGGAAGGGCCACGTTTTCGAGGATCGAGAGTTCGGGGATGAGTTCGCCGAGCTGGAAGACGAACCCGAAGTCCTTGCGGCGCAGTTGGCTGCGCCCGGCCTCGGGGAGGTCGTCGATGCGCTCGCCGTTCAGGTGGACCGTTCCGCTCATCGGCCGCAGGATGCCGGCCAGGCAGTGGAGGAGCGTCGACTTGCCGGAGCCGCTGGAGCCCGTCACGGCGACGATCTCCCGTGGTGCGACATCGAAGGACACCCCGTTCAGGGCTCGGGTCGAACCGAAGTCGAGCCTCAGCTCCTCGGCCACCAGAAGACTCATCACGCGCCCTCTCCATTGTCACGCCCAATGCGGATCAACGGCGATCATCCCATCCGGGAGTTCCCTTTGAGAGCGGTTCCACATTCGGAATACTCGCCTCCGCCATGGCTTCGGGGCCGATGAACTCCTTGAACAGATCCTGGTGAACCTTTTCGGCGACCTGGGAGCAGGGGAAATCCGCGACGGCTGCGGCGATCTCCTTGCGATGGAATTCCTGATATCCCGAATCACTCTTCGCCCGGGCCTCCGGTTCGCCATGCGAGAGCTCTCTACCCGAGATCACCCGGCCGCTGATTCTCCTCATCACAGCCTGGCACTCCGCGCGCGCAGGTCGGCGATGAGGGAAATCCTGGAGGCGCATCCGTATCCGCCGGCCTGAGGAGTGCAGCTTTCTTGACGACGACCCGGACCTATCGGTGAAAGCGCGAGGCTAAGGCCTGCTCTGGGTCTGGGTCTGGGTCTGAGGATAGGCGGGGGCGGTCGGCCGGTTGGTGCTCGGCTTGGTCCAGACGCCGACGCCCAGCTTTCCGGTGGTGCCGAGGTCGAGATAGGCGGGGACGGTGACACGGGGGCGGCCCGGGAGGGGCGCGACATCGAGGTACTGGCCGCTGTCCTTGGTGCCCGAGGTGACGGTGTTGCGCCAGACCAGTTGGAACACGGCGGACTCCTGGGGCTGGAGCGTCACCGGGGCCGGGGCCGCGTCGAAGCCCTCGATGGTCGCGATGCCCGCCGAGCCGCGGCGGACGTTGACGTCGAGTGGCTCGCGTTCGGCGCCGAGGACGCGGACGTCGGGGCGGCCGTTCAGCTTGTAGGGGCGGGTGCCGCAGTTGGTCAGCCGGATCGCCATGACGCGCAGCCCCATCGCGGCGTTCGCCTCCTCGGCGGCCAGCAGGACGCCCTCCGGGGAACAGGTGGGTTCGGGGGTCGGCGTCGGTGTGGCGGTCGCGGCGGAGGTGGAGGTCGCGGTGCCGGTCGCCGTCGCGCCGGTGGGGCCGCCCGTGCCACGCCCCGGCGCGGGCGCTCCCCCGCCCGCGCCCGTCACCTGCGTGCTGCCGCAGCCTGCCAGCAGGGCGGCGCCGGCCAGCAGCAGGGCCGTGCGGGAGAGGGGCGGTATCCGACGGGTTCCGGTCCGGGGCGTCGCGTCCATGTGGCGATCATCGCACGGACGTTCGGCACCCCTGCCGGATCCCCGTCCACCCTCGGTACCACCCCTGCCACCGCCTCACGGCCCGATGCGGAGAGGGGCGAGCCGGGTGGCGACCAGGTTGGTGGCACCGCGATCGCGTTCGATGCGGCCATGGACGAGCAGCCCGGCGCGGTCGAGGGCGGTACGGCGCTGAGGCTCCCAGACCGGCCGGCTGCAGATCACATTGATCAGCCCGGTCTCGTCCTCCAAACTGAGGAACAGCACCCCGCCCGCCGTCGGCGGCCGCTGCCGGTGGGTCACCAGGCCGCCGACCACCACGGCGGTGCCTGGCGGCACGTCCGGCAGTTCGGCCGCACAGAGCGCGCCGCCGCGCTCCAGGTGGGCGCGGAGATGCTGAACGGGATGGCTGGTGGCGGAGGTGCCGGTGGCCCAGAGGTCGGCGATGGTCTCCTCCACCGGGGTCATCTCCGGCAGCGGCGGCGCCTCGGTGCCGGGCGTGGTGCCCGGGATCAGCGCCGCCGTGACCCCGGCGAACGCCCCCGCCGCCCAGAGCGCCTGGCGCCTGCTCAACCCGAAGCAGCCGAACGCCCCCGCCGTGGCGAGGGCCTCCAGCACCGGCGCGGCCAGACCCGTCCGACGGGCGAAGTCCTCCAGGTCCGCGTACGGCTGCCCGGCCGCGATCACCTCGGCCTGCGGAGCGCCGATACCCCGGACGGTCTCCAGGCCCAGCCGGATGGCCGGCTGCGGCTTGCCCGCGGTGAGCGGCGGCTTCGGAGTCGGCCCCCGGTACGGCTCCAGGGTCGGCCGCGGCCCGCTGGCGTTGACGTCCACCCCGCGCACCCGGACGCCGTGCCGCCGGGCGTCCGAGATCAGGCTGAGCGGCGCGTAGAAGCCCATCGGCTGGTTGGCCAGCAGCGCGCAGGTGAAGGCCGCCGGGTAGTGGTACTTGAGCCAGGCGCTCGCGTACACCAGGTAGGCGAAGCTGATCGCGTGACTCTCCGGGAAGCCGTAGTTGGAGAAGGCCTCGATCTTGGTGTAGACGTCCTCGGCGACCTCCTCCGGGATGCCGCGCTCGGCCATACCGCTCAGCAGCCGCTCCCGCAGGCGGGCGACGCGCTCGTGCGAGCGCTTGGACCCCATCGCCTGGCGCAGCCGGTCCGCCTCCGCGGGGGTGAACCCGGCGCAGTCGATGGCCAGTTGCATCATCTGCTCCTGGAACAGCGGCACCCCGAGGGTCTTGCCCAGCGCGTTCTCCATCAGCGGGTGCGGGCAGCCGGCCGGTTCGGTCCCGGCCCGGCGCCGCAGGTACGGGTGGACGGAGCCGCCCTGGATCGGGCCCGGGCGGATCAGCGCGACCTCGACCACCAGGTCGTAGAAGTGGTCCGGCTTCAGCCGGGGCAGGGTCGCCATCTGGGCGCGCGACTCCACCTGGAAGACGCCGACGGTGTCCGCCCGCCGCAGCATCGCGTACACGCCCGCGTCGTCGTCCGGGATGGTCGCCAGGTCGTAGCGCAGGCCGTGGTGTTCGGCGACCAGGTCGCAGGTGTCGTGCAGCGCGGCGAGCATGCCGAGGCCCAGCAGGTCGATCTTCACCAGCCCGGCACCGGCCGTGGAGTCCTTGTCCCACTGCAGCACCGACCGCCCCGGCATCCGGGCCCACTCGGTCGGACAGATCTCGCCGATCGGCTCCCTGGTGAGCACCATGCCGCCCGAGTGGATTCCCAAATGGCGCGGCAACCCGTGGAGTTGCCCGGCCAGCCCCAGAACGTCGGCCGGGATGACGGCGTCCGCGCCGGGTGGGGAGCGGAAGTCGCTCTGCCGGCTGAACGCGTCCACCTGCCCCTGCGGATAGCCGAGCACCCGGGCGGCGTCGCGCAGCGCCAGCCGGGGCCGGTAGGTGATCACATTGGCCACCTGGGCGGCGTGCTCGCGCCCGTAGCGGCGGTAGACGTACTGGATGACCTCCTCACGGCGGCGGTTCTCGATGTCCAGGTCGATGTCGGGCGGTCCGTCCCGGGCGGTGCTCAGAAAGCGCTCGAAGAGCAGCTTGTAGTGGACCGGGTCGACGGCGGTGATCCCCAGGGCGTAGCAGACCGCCGAGTTGGCCGCCGAACCCCGGCCCTGGCACCAGATGGACTCGCGGCGGCAGAAGTCCACGATGTCGTGGACGATCAGGAAGTACCCGGCCAGGTCCAGGTCCTCGATGACGTCCAGCTCCTTGGCGAGCTGCCGCCGGGCCGGCCCGTTCCCCGGCCCGAACCGGGCCGGACCGCCCTCGGCGACCAGCGTCCGCAGATGGCTGATCTCGGTGTGGCCGGGCGGGACGGGGAAGCCGGGCAGCTCGGGGTCGAGCCTGGTGAAGTCGAAGGCGCAGGACCGGGCCAGTTCGACGGTGGCCTGCCGCACCCCAGGGAAGCGGGCCAGCCGGGCGGCCATCTCCCGCCCCGAACGCAGATGCGCGGTGCCGGCCGCCTGCGTCCAGCCCGCCGCGTCCTGGAGCGTGCGGCGCCCGTGCAGCGCGGCGAGGCTCTGCGCCAGCCGCCCCTGGGCCGGGCCCGCGTGGTGGGCGTTGGTGGAGGCGACGACCGGGAGGCCGAGCCCGGCAGCCAGGGCTGCGAGGGCGTCGTTGCGCAGGTCGTCGCCGGGCAGCCACTGGTCGATCAGCTCGACGTACACGTTGCCGCGGCCGAACGCCTCGACGAGGGTGTGCAGTTGAAGCTCGGCGGCGGCGACGGGGGACCGTCCGGAGGGGCCGGGGGCCGCCAGGGCGGCGGGGACCCGGCCGAGGCGGCAGCCGGTGAGCACCGCCCAGTGCCCGTCGTGCGCGTCCGCCAGCGCCGCGAAGTCGTACGCCGGACGGCCCTTGGCTCCGCCCGCCAGCTGCGCGGCACCGATCGCCGCGGAGAGGCGGCGGTAGCCGGCCGGATCGCGGGCCAGGACGAGGAGGTGCTCGGCCTGGGCAGCTTTGTGACGGATCGTCAACTCGGCGCCGAACACCGTGCCGACGCCGGCCTCGTGGGCCGCCTCGGCGAACCGGACCGCGCCGTAGAGGCCGTCGTGGTCGGTCAGGGCCAGCACCTCGATCCCCAGCCGGGCCGCCTCGGCGACCAGCGCCTCGGGGTCGCTGGCGCCGCCGAGGAAGCTGAAGGCGGAGTGGACGTGCAGCTCGGCCCAGGGGACGGGGGGCTCTCCGGTGGGATCGGTGGGGTCGACGGGGTGGACCGGGTCGGCGGGCGGTCGGCGGAGGGGGACGACCTCGCCACCCGCCGGGCCCGGCCGGCCACCGGCCAGGCGTCGGTGCAGCTCGCTCCAGGGGAGCGTGGGGTGGCTGGTGAATCCCATCGGAAGTGCCTTCGTTCCTGCTGTTCGCCCCCCTGGGTTTGCCTCCTGTCGACCGGCCGCCGGACGTCAGTCGTAGCCGGCCTCCATGAACCACTCGCCACCCTCCACCGTCAGCAACAGGGCACGGCCGTCTGCGGACGCGACCTGGAAACGCGCCCGGCGGCGGGCGAGCGACTGGTCCCACCAGTACTCGACGGCCGGCCAGGGCCCGGTCCAGCCGTCCACCAGCAGCTCCCGCCCCCGCACCACGACGGTGGACGGCCGGGCCGACACCCCTGCCCGGCCGTCCACCGTCACCGGCCGGCCGTCGGCGTCCACCACCGCGACCGGCACCGGGGCCCGGTACACCACGGCCGGCCACACGTCCCGCAGCCGCCCCGGCCAGGGGGCATCGACCGGTGCCCCCGGCTCGTGGGGTTCACCCCACGGCACCCGGACCGCCTGCTCGCCCGGCCCCCGCCCGCCGGCCGGTTCGATCCGGCGCAGCCCGGCATGCCCGAGCACCGCCTGGACCCGGGCCACCGCGCGCTCCACCCGGTCGTCCACGACCGCCTGCCCCCAGAGCGCCAGTTGCCACCCCTGGTCGGGGGCCAGCCCGTCGGGGACGAGGCGCAGGGCGGTGAAGCCCGCGTCGTGTGCTCCCTCGGGCGCTCCGTCTCGCCCTTCGCCGGGCGCGTCGAACGCGCCCGTGCTCTGCCAGGCCTGGAGCTGCCAGCGAACGCGCTCGGCGAGCGCCGTCGCCGACAGCCGGCCCTCGTGCCGCCAGAGCCGCGAGGCCGTCCGCCCGTCGGCGCACACCACCTCGACGGCAACCCGCCCGCAGGTCAGCCCCGCCCCGGTGAGCCGTTCGTGCAGCCGCTCGGCGAGGGGGCGGGCGACGAACACCAGCGGTTCGGCCAGCGGTTCGGGCGGGTCGAAGCGCTGCTCGACGGAGAGGTCCGGCCCCTCCTCGCGTGGCACCGGCGGACGCGGCTGCAGCCCCCGGGCCAGCCGGTGGGCGGCCGTACCGGCCGGGCCGAAACGGTCCGCGACCGCCTCGGCGGGCAGCGCGGCGAACGCCCCGACGGTGGGCAGGCCCAGCCGGTCCAGCAGTTCCGCCGACACCTCGTCACCGAGCGCGGCCACCGGGTAGGGCGCGAGGAACTCCGCCGTCCGCCCGGCCGGCACCAGCACCCCGGCCCGGGCCGCCAGCACGGCGGCGAACAGGCCGTCGGCGACGCCGACCTGGGCGTGCGGAGCCTCGGCACGCGGACCGGAGGGGTGGTCCAGCCCGGCCGGATCCGCGTCGGCGGGGTGCGCGCCGTCGGCGGGGTGCCCGGGGTGCGCGGAGCCCGTCGCCCACTCCCCCGCCAGCGCGGCCGCCACCGCCGTACGGACCTTCGACGCCAGCGCCTCCTCACCGCCGAAGTACCGGCCCGGCCCCTTCACCGGGATCGCGCACAGACCCGGACGCAGCACCTCCACCCGGGGCGTGAACGCCTCCACCGCCGCGGCCACCGGCTCGAAGCGCCGGGTCTCCGCCTCCGGGTCGCGGTCCCGCAGTTCCAGCGCCGGGCAGAGCCGCTGGGCCAGTTTGAGCCGCTGCCCCTGCCGCACCCCGGCCGCCCGGGCCACCTCCGAGCAGGCCAGGATCCGCCCGCCGACGGTCACCGCCACCGGGCGCCCGTCGGTCCCCGCGCCCTCGACGGCCGCGACCGGCCAGTCCGGACACCAGACCACCAGCACCCTCGGCGTGCCGGGCGTACCGACCGTCCCGGTCATCGCGCCGTCCGCCATCTCACACCACCGCCATACGTTCGAGGCCGACCCCGGCCCCCGGCGTCACGTCCTCCCCCATCCCGTGCACCTCGTGCATCTCGTCCGGCCCATCCAGCCCATCCAGCCCAGACGTCCCGGTCACCGCCCGCACCTCTCCGCGCTCGTCCGGCAGCCAGAGCCTGGCGGCACGGCCGCGCACCGCCGAGCCACGCCCCTCGGCCACCACCTCCACCTGCCGCCCGGTGAGCTGCCCGTGCCCGTCCCCCAGCCCGAACCACCGCCCGGACCGCACCCCCACTCGCAGCACCGCGCCCGGCCACGGCCCGGCCACCAGCAGGACGCACCCGCTGCGCCGCAGCACGGCCGCCAGCCGGGCGGCCGCGCTGGGCGCCACCGGCCCGTCCGGGCGCAGCATGACCAGCTCGACCGCACCGGCCAGGACCGACACCACCTCGGCCCAGTGCGGCCCGGGGTCGTCCGCCACCAGCAGCCGCCGCAGATCCAGCCCGTACCCGGCGGCCGCGGCCAGCCCGAGATCCGGCAGCCCGACCGCGGCGACCCAGCCGCCCTCCGCCTCCCCCACCCCGGCCGCCAGCGCCAGCAGCAACCCAGCGTCCCCGCCCCCGACCGACACCGCCGTCCCCCGCCGCAGCCCGCCCTCCGGCAGCACCGCCCCCAGCGCGGGCGGCACCGGCAACAGCCCCCGGTCCCCGGCGACCACCCCGCCCCCACGCGACGCAGCCGTCGACACCACCGGCCGGAGCGGCTCCCGCTCGGCGATGGATTCGAAAGCAGATTCGAAAACGGGCACACCTCAGGATCGAACATTCGTTCGTAAAGATTCAAGTCCGATTCGTCCACCCGCCCGGTCACCCACCGTTGTCCCTCATCGAAGAAGGCGTTCCCCTCCGCCTGCGGCTTGGTCGAGGAAGGTTCCCGAGCCGCCGTCCACGGTCCCGCGCCGGCCGCCCGCAGCATGTGCCCGCGCTCTGCCGCCGACCTGCGCCATGCGCACTTCTACAAGACGCCGTCTCCATCCCGAGCACAGGCTTCTCTCCAGGAACGAAGCCGCCGGGTGTCGCGCGGTTTCGTTGGCACCGAAAGAGGGGCGGGAGAATGAAGATCAAGACGAGCCGACGGCTCACCACTGTCATCGGGGGGCTCGCGGTGGTCGTGGGGGCGGGGGTGGGCCTGGCTCCGGCGGCCAGCGCCTGGGACGGCAACACCCACATCAACCGGTGCGGCGTCTTCCGCACCGAGAACTGTGGTCACGGTGGTGTCGGCGACGGCAACAGGAGGGTGTTCGCCTATGACCAGCGTTCTGACGACGCCGGCTTCCGGACGAACTACCGGATGATCAACGGCGTCGTTGACTTCGTCAAGGACGCCGACGGCAACGGCGGCGGCTCCGGCCAGGTGTGGACACCCGAGCTCGTCTCCGCCTACCAGGTGTGCTCCGAGCAGCCCGGCGGCCCCGCCTGGTGGTTCTGCAGCGACTGGATCTCCGTCATCTAGCCTCGACACCAGTGGCCCGCGCCGTTCACCACCGGCCGGCCACCTGGCGTGACGCCCCGCCCGGGCCGGTGGCGAACACCGGCCCGGGCGGGCCCGGCGCCGTTACGCC
This sequence comes from Kitasatospora sp. NPDC087315, assembly GCF_044744345.1. NCBI lineage: Bacteria > Bacillati > Actinomycetota > Actinomycetes > Kitasatosporales > Streptomycetaceae > Kitasatospora > Kitasatospora sp. NPDC087315. The sequence goes on from NZ_JBIUYD010000024.1 coordinate 23,149, forward strand.
CGCCCCGTGAGGAGGGAGACCCTGACCTGCTCGGGGTAGGCCGGACCGGGCGGGAGTGCGGCGCGCAGGCGGGCGGCGAAGGCCGGGCGGGCGGGCGGGGCGGGCAGGTCGGGGGCCGGGATCGCGGAGTAGAGGGAGCCGAGGAGCTGCTCGAAGGTCAGCTCCGCCGCGTAGTCGAGGGTGGTCTCGTGCACGTCGGCGAACCCGGCGGCGGTGAGGGCGCGGGCGTAGCGCTCCCGGTCGTCGGCGGCGGTGCCGCAGGAGGTCGCGAGGGAACCGCCGAAGTGGTCCTCCAGGGCGGTGCGCAGCGCGCGGGACCAGTCCGTCTCCTGGGCCCAGATCGGGGTCCCGTTGGCGATCACCGCGACGCCGCCGCCGGGGCGGGTGAGCGGGCGGATGGCGCGGAAGAGCTCCTCGTACCGCATCCAGTGGACGGCGTTGCCGATCACCGTCAGGCCCAGCCGCGCGGGCAGTACACCGTGGAGCGCGGGGACGTCGGTGTCCGAGCCGAGGACCCAGAGCGCGTTGCCGACCCCGCGCCGGGCGGCCTCCGCCCGGGCCTGGCGGAGCATGTCCGGCTCGGGGTCCATGCCGATCACCGTACGGACGCGGGTGGCGAGCGGGAGGGCGAGCTGCCCGGTGCCGCAGCCGAGGTCGAGGGCGAGGTCGCCGATGGCGGCGTCGGCGTCCAGGGTGAACGCCGTCTGCAGGGCGTCGAGGACCGCCGACGGGTAGCCGCGCCGGAACTCTGCGTAGTACTCGGCCACTTCACCGCTGAAGGCACCGGAGTCGCTGTCGGCGGTGGCGGATCCGGTGCTGCTTCCCTGGGCCTGTGCGCGCGTCGTCATGGTGCGCACTCTGCCACCCCGCCACCCCCGGCGGGGTGCTGATCGCTGTCGGCCGAATCCGCGAGCCGGGCCGCCCGGAGGGTGAGGTAGTGGCGTTCCGGGAGGCTGGCGGTGCGCCGGGCGGCGGTGCGGTAGTCGGCGACGGCGGCCTCGCGGTCGCCGGCCAGCTCGGACAGGTGGGCGCGGACCGCGTACAGGCGGTAGTGCTCCAGCAGGGCCGGGGCGGCGGCGAGGACGGCGAGTCCGGCGGCGGGGCCGTCCACCATCGCGGTTGCGACCGCCCGGTTGAGGGTGATCAGCGGATTGTCGGAGATTCGCTCCAGCACCCCGTACAGGGCGAGGATCTGCGGCCAGTCGGTCTCCCCGGCCGTCGGGGCCTCGTCGTGGACGGCCGCGATCGCCGCCTGCACCTGGTAGGGGCCGACCGGCCCGCGCGGCAGGGCGGCCGTGATCAGTGCGACGCCCTCGGCGATCGCGGCGGCGTCCCAGCGTCCGCGGTCCTGCTCGGCGAGCGGGACGAGTTCGCCGCCGGGGCCGGTGCGGGCCGGGCCGCGGGCGTCGCTGAGCAGCATCAGCGCCAGCAGGCCGGTGACCTCGCCGTCGTCCGGGAGCAGCGTGTGGACGGCCCGGGCCAGCCGGATCGCCTCCCGGGAGAGTTCGACGCGTCGCAGGTCGGGCCCGGCGCTGCTGGTGTAGCCCTCGTTGAAGATCAGGTAGAGCACGTGCAGCACCACGTCCAGGCGGGCCGGCCAGTCGTCGGCGTCCGGCATCCGGAACGGCACGCCGGACGCCTTGATCCGCTGCTTGGCCCGGCTGATCCGCTGCCCCATGGTCGCCTCCGGCACCATGAAGGCGCGGGCGATCTCCCCCGTGGTCAGCCCGCCCACCGAGCGGAGCGTGAGCGCGATCGCCGAGGCGGGCGAGAGGGCGGGGTGACAGCAGAGGAAGAGCAGGGTGAGGGTGTCGTCGTGAGCGGCCTCGCCCCCGGCGTCCGCCGCCGGCGCCGCCTGCCGGTCGGCCGGCACCTGCCCGGCCACCAGGTCCTCCCGGCGGCGGCGGGCCTGCTCATTGCGGACCTGCTCGGTCATCCGGCGGGTGGCGACCTGGATCAGCCAGCCGCGCGGGTTGCCCGGCAGGCCCTCCCCGGGCCACTGGACGGCGGCGTTCAGCAGGGCCTCCTGGACGGCGTCCTCGGCGGTGTCGAAGTCGCCGTAGCGGCGGGTGAGCACGCCGAGGACCTGCGGCGCGAGTTCGCGCAGCAGGTCCTCGACGGTACGGTCGCCGGTGCTCACAACTCGGTGGGCGGCGCCGACATCACCTGGCGCACCTCGATCGGCATGTTCAGCGGCCGCCCCCCGGGGCCGGGGGCGGCGGAGACGTCCGCGGCGATCTCGACCGCCCGCGCATCGCTCTCGCAGTCCACGATCCACCAGCCGGCCAGGAACTCCTTGGTCTCCGGGAACGGCCCCTCGGTGACCACCGGCGCGCCGCCGCTGTGCGAGCGCACGATCCGCGCGGTCTCCGGCATGGCCAGCCCCTGGGCGTCGGCCAGTTCCCCGGCCTCGGCGAGCTTCCGGTTGGTGTCCTGCATGAAGCGGATGTGCGCCTGGACGTCCTCGGGCTTCCACTCGTCGATCTTGGGGAAGTCGACGGTCTTCTCGCTGAACTGCATCAGCAGCATGTACTTCATGGCCCTGCTCCTCGTTCTCTCCGGTGCCGCGCCCCTCGTCCGTCCCGCCGGGGCACTCTCACGGGCAGGTAGAAGCACGGCCCGCGATTTCGACATCCCCGGCGAGGATTTCCGGAGAAAAGTTAGCGGGCCCCCGGGCGCCGGCCCGGCAGCGACGCCCGGACGGCACCGACGGGACCCGTCCCGCCGGCGTTGGCCCGTTCGCGTTGGCCCGTCCGCGTTGACCCGTTCCTGACCGGCCCCTATCGTCGGCCTGTGCAGCGATACGACTGGCTGAAGCGGATTCAGCGGATGGATCCCGAAACCGAGTTCACCGAGATCTACCGGATCAGCAGCTGGTACGAGTTCCCCTGGGACACCACCCAGTCGCTCAGCTTCGCCCTCTACCGCACCTACGCCGTGCCCGGCATCGGCCGGCTGCTGGCCGGGACCGGTGAGTTCACCCGGCGCGCGCAGAAGCGGTACGACGACACCACGCTGATCCTGGAGGCCGTCGTCGAGCACGGCTTCGCCTCGGAGCAGGGGCGGGAGGCGATCCGGCGGATGAACCAGATGCACAGGCGGTACGACATCACCAACGACGACTTCCTGTACGTGCTCGCCACCTTCGTCGTGGTGCCCAAGCGCTGGCTCGACGACTACGGCTGGCGCCCGTACTCGCCGCACGAGGTGCGGGCCACCACCAACTACTACCGGGAACTGGGCCGCCACATGGGGCTGAGCGGGATCCCGGGCACGTACGAGGAGTTCGAGCGGCTGCTGGACGGCTACGAGCGCGCCCACTTCGGCTACGACCAGGGCGGGCGGGACGTCTCCGACGCGACGCTCGGGCTGATGGCGTCCTGGTACCCGGCGCCGATGCGGCCGTCCATGCGGACCTCGTCGATCTGCCTGCTGGACGACCCCCTGCGGGAGGCGTTCGGATACGCGAAGCCGCCGGCGGCCCTCCAGCAGGCCGTCCGGGGCGGCATGCGCCTGCGCGGGCGCCTCGTCCGCCTGCTGCCACCGCGCCGCCGGCCCCGCCTGGCCCGGGACAACCGGCAGGTCAGGGGTTACCCCGGCGGCTACCGGATCAGCGAGCTGGGGACGTTCCCGGACGGCGCGGGCCCCGGGCGCGGCTGCCCGTTCCCGGCTGCGGGACCGGGCGCTGCGGGACCGGGCGCTGTGGGACCCGCCGCCCGTCAGGAGGGCTGAACCCGCGCGGCGCGCGTAGAGCGGAGAGCGGAAGTCCGCTCGGGTCCCCTGCGAAGACCACGGGATGGAACTTCAAGCTCGCTTGAGGTCACGTGCGGGTGACGCGGGAGAGACCACCGCCACCGGCGGGTCAGGGAGGCGGCGGCGGGTGCGGATCGGCGAGAGGTAGACCGGGAGGAAGGCCACCGCGAGGAGGACGCCGCCGACCCAGAGGGCGGGGTGGAGGCCGGCCAGTTCGCCGAGCAGACCCGCCAGGGCGGCTCCGACGGCCATGGCGCCGGTGAGCAGGAAGCGGAAGGTCGCGTTCATCCGGCCGAGCAGGGCGTCCGGGGTCATCCGCTGACGCAGGCTGACGCCGAGCACGTTGTCCATTCCGGTCTTGAAGAGGAGCAGCAGCCAGCCCGCCCCGGCCACGCAGAGCCAGGCGCCGCCGCCGATCAGCGGGACGAGCAGCCCGGCGGGCGCCACGCAGAGGCCGACGAGGCCGAGCGCCCGGCCGTAGCCGAGGCGGGCGGCGATCGGGCGGGCGCAGCGGGAGCCGAGCAGGATGCCGACCCCGCCCACCGCCCAGAACAGACCCAGGGCGCCTGCCGGGAGATGGAGTTCACGGACGAACAGCACCGGGAGCAGGGTGTTGACGATCTGGAAGCCGAGATTGGTGATGGCGGCGGAGACGGCGAGGGCCCGCAGTTCGGAGTTGCCGAGGACGTGCCGCAGCCCCTCGGCGATCTGCGCGCCGAGGCCGGTCCCGGCGCGGGCGGCCGCCGGGGGCGCGGGGGTTCGGCGCAGGGCGATCAGGCGCAGGGCCGAACCGAGGTGGCTCAGCGCCGTCGCGCCGATGGCGAACGGGGCGGTCAGGAGCTGGACGAGCGCGCCGCCCGCGCCGCGCCCGGCGATGTTGCCGACGGCCATCAGGCCGACCACGGCGGAGTTCGCCTGCACCAGGTGTGCGCGGCCGACGAGTTGCGGCAGCACGCTCTGCGAGGCGATGTCGAAGAAGACGGTCGCGCACCCGCTCAGCAGCGCGACCGCGTACAGCTGCCAGAGGGTGAGCGCGTCCGCCCACCAGGCGAGCGGGACGGAGGCGTAGAGCGCGGCCTTCACCAGGTCCGCCGCGATCAGCACGCGCCGGTGGCACATCCGGTCCACCCACGCGCCGGCGGGCAGGCCGATGAGGAGGAAGGCGAGGGTGCTCAGGGTGGCGATCGCCCCGACCTGCCCGGCGCTCGCGTCGAGCGCCGAGACGGCGATGAGGGGGACGGCGACGTAGCCGATGTTGGTGCCGAGCTGGGCGAGGGCGGTGGCGGTGAACAGGGTGCGGAAGTCGGCTATCCGCCAGGGTGATTCGGGACGCATGGTCGCTTCGTTCAGTCGGAGGGGCGGCTCGGGAACGGTGCGGGCGGTGCGGGCGGTGCGGGTGGAGCGGGTCGGGCTCGGGGTCGTACGCGAACAGAGGCGATCATGCCGTGTGCACACCGACCGTGGCCAGGGAGATCCGGGCCCGGGCGGCCGCCGTCGGCGCGACGCGGGCGCCGACCTTGGACTTCGGCGGCTTCATGACGGCTCCTGGCGGGGAGGGCTACGGTCGGTTCGGGTGGACTCGATCTCCGGCGACCGGGTCGGCACCCGTACAGCGGACGGCGAAGGCGGACAAGAGTCCGCCGGAATCCCTTGGCAGAGACGGAACAGCGGCGGCCGGGGGTGAGAGGAGAGAACGTGGAACCGGAGACGGGCGAGCTGTACCGGAGGTTCGCGACCCGCGAGGCCCGGGGGAACTCGGCGAGCTATCAGGAGCTCTCCGAACGGTGCGCCGAGGACGTCGAGTTGATGGGGCTGGTCAGCGCACTGCCGGCCCCGAAGCGGCAGCCGAACCTGCTCTTCGGGGCGGTCCGGTTCCTCGGCGGCCCGGTGGGCGACGGCTACCCGGCCTTCCGCGCCTGGGTGCTGGCCCGCTGGGAGGACGTCCGCGCGGCCATGCTGCGGCGCCGGACGCAGACCAACGAGCCCGGGCGCTGCGCGAGCCTGCTGCCGCTGCTGGCGGCCCTGCCGCAGCCGCTCGCGCTGATCGAGGTGGGCGCCTCGGCCGGGCTCTGCCTCTACCCGGACCGGTACCGCTACCGGTACGACGGACGGCCGGAGTTCGGGCCCGGCGACGGTCCGGCGACGCTGGAGTGCGCCACCAGCGGCCCGGTGCCGTTCCCGGCCCGGCCGCCCGAGGTGGTGTGGCGGGCCGGGGTCGACCTCAACCCGCTGGACGTCCGGGACGAGGAGGACGTCCGCTGGCTGGAGGCCCTGGTCTGGCCGGAGCAGACCGCCCGGCTGGAGCGGCTGCGCGGCGCCGTCCGGATCGCCCGGGCGGACCCGCCGGAGCTGGTGCGCGGCGACCTCAACGAGACGGTCCGGGAGCTGGTCGCCCGGGCGCCGGAGGGGGCCACACCGGTGGTGTTCCACAGCGCGGTGCTCAGCTATCTGCCCCCGGAGGCTCGGGAGGAGTTCGCGGCGACGATGCGCACGCTGCCCGGGCACTGGATCTCCAACGAGTCGCCGGTCATCCTGCCCGAGGTCCTCCGTCGGCTGCCCCGGCCGGCACCGGCCGACCTGGCGGTGTTCGCGCTCGCCCTGGACGAACAGCCGGTGGCGATCGCCGCACCGCACGGGCAGTGGCTGGACTGGTTCGGGGCGTAGCGCGCGGTCCCGGGGCCCGAGGTACGCGCGGCCGCTCCGTACTACGGGATTGGCCGGACCTGCCCACCTTGATTCCCCACCCGTAGGAGGCTGACCGGGACGTCAGGGGTCAGCCTCCGATGGCGGCCTGGAACTCCTTCGCCTGGGCAAGCGTCAGGATCTTCGAGACCCGTAGTGAGTCGGTGAATGTCACCTTCGAGGTGTATTGGCCGGGCCGTCCAAGCAGGTGGTTGGGGTCGTCCTCGGCGGTGACGGTCTTGCCGAGTTTCGCGGTGGGGACGGCCTTGGCGACCGCTGTGAATGCGGCGGCGGCTGCTGCTGGGGTCGCAGTGGTAGTAGCGGTACCCGGTGCGGCGGCTGCCGTGTCCTTGGCGAGGGTGGCGCCATTCGTGGCTGTGGGCGTGCTCGGGCCTTCCGATTTGTCGCTGCTGCTGGAGCATGCGGTGGCTGTGGCGATGAGGCCGGCGGTGAGCAGGGCGATGGTGGCGCGGCGCATGAATGTTCCAGAGCGTGTGGTGAGTGTGGTGAGGGGGACCGTATCGGCGGTGCGGGTGGTGTGGGCACGCCGTGACGGACCTGTGCAAAGAGGAAACGGGCAACGGTCAGCGAACGACAGGGCCCTCACCCGAGCGCCAGTCAGCGAGCCGCTTGCGGATGCTGGCCACCATCGGCAGCTCGTCCGTCTCGGCCGGGGTGACCCAGGCGACCTCGGTCGACTCGTCGGACACCTGGATCTCGCCACCGACCGGGCGCCCGAGAAGGCAGATGGAGAACTCCTGCCGGACCTCGCCGTCGTCGTAGGCGAAGACGTGGCCGGGGTTGGTGTAGGTGCCGACGATGCCGGTGATCTCGACGACGATACCGGTTTCCTCCAGCGTTTCCCGGATGCCGCAGTCCGCGAGGGATTCGCCCAGGTTCATCTTGCCGCCGGGCAAGGCCCACATGCCGTTGTCGGTGCGGCGCTGGAGGAGGACGCGGCCGTCGTCGTCAACGACTACGACGCTCGCGGCCGGCACCAGCGAGTTGGCCTTGGGAGCGTTGGGGTCGTCTTCGTAGTCACGCCTGGGCATCGGCCGTCACCTCTGCTGTCGGGATTGTCCATACGTCACGGCCGCGTGCCCACAGGTCTTCGACGTGGCCGGCGAAGCGGTCGAAGACGCCGTCATCCTGTGCCCGCCGCAGGTGCATCATCGGGGCATCGTGGCCGATCCTACCGGGCAGCAGCGGTGTGACGATCATGTCCTGGTCGAACCTGAAGACGGACAACGAGACGTGCCCGGTCTCGTACCGCGCCTCGACGGTGGTGTCTTTCAGCTTGGCCAGCTCGGACAGCGTCACCTCGATTCGGGTGGACAAGGTCAGCGGCACGTCCTCCGCCAGCTCGCGCTGCCGGGTGACCGGGCTGGCGGGGTCGCCGAGGACGAATCGCACGCGGCATCCCCGCGCCGTCTTATTCCGTAGGAGGTCGCCGAAGTTCGACTGCTCCAGCCATAGGAAGTAGTTGGTGTAGCCCGCGAAGGTCAGCTCGTGGTCGGCCTGGTGGATGAGCTGCCGCCACAGGGACGTCGGCGCGGCCGACCGGTACGGGTACATCTGCACCAGCTCGCGGTCCGGGCCCGACTTCACCAGCTGCTGTACGGATGGCCAGAGCACGGTCTCCTCCTCGTCGAGGGCCCTGCTCACCGCCGCGCGGTGCCGGGCATGGGGTACGCGCGCAGGGCTGGCAACCCAGCGGCTGACCGTCTTCGGGTCGACGCCGACCGTGCGAGCGAGCTGTGACTCGGTGATATTCGCACGCACCATCGCCTCGCGCAGGGGCTCGTTCACGTGTGCGCCTCTCTGACCCGTTCTGACCTCCAGGGACGAGTCAAGGTGTACCAATGAAGCGTCCCAAACGTCCGCCGAACGCGGTATGACGTCCCGCCGGATCGGTCGACGATTCAGCTGTGACAGACGCGCCTGCACAGTCGCTGCCCACCCGCGCCCAGCTCCAGGGCCTGGCCTGCATCTGCTGCGGGCGTACTGGCGGCAGCCTGATACCGGCTGGTCACGTCTACACCCCCACTGGCACCGGCAAAGCCCCTCTCGGCTGGGCCGTAGTCGCCTGCCCCACATGCCCCACATGTCCTACCGCCCCCGAGGAGACGCAGTGACCACGCAGCACGTGGTTGACCCGGATCCAGTTGAGCAGGTGTGCGGCCTCTGCCTGGACTGCCGCAACTACGGCTTCGGGAACTACGCCGGGAGATGCACCGGAATCGTTGACTGGATCACCAATCACGTCGGGTGCGTACGCCCAGCCAGGCCTCAGGTGAGCACTGGCGGCGGCGTGCCTGCGGAGGCCCCGGTCGAGCTGGGTATCTGTCCGAACTGTGGCGCCCGGGTGTACGGGCGGTTCATCGAGGACCTGACCGCCTACACGTCCAGCGTCGAACACGATGGCTGCCCGATTCCGGAGCCCGACGATGTCTGAGTTTGAGACTCCTGGCCGGCCGCGCTGCGGAGCCGGAGCTGGCCGCGACCGTCGAGCGGGTCACCGCGACCATGAGCGAGGCCGAGATCGAGGCCGGGCAGCGCGAGCGCACCGCGCTGATGGTCCGGCTGGCCGAGCTGATGGCCGCCGGCGTGCCCGCTGACGCCGAGGCCGTCCAGGCCGAGGCCGACGGGCAGTACCGGGCGCTGGCCGCGCTCCGGCCGGTCTCCGCCGAGGAGTACCGCGCGATCGGGCGCTCCTGCGTGGAGAACGAGCAGTGGCGCGCGGCGTACGAGGCGGTCGCCCCGGGTCTGGCCGCGTACCAGCGGGACGCCATCGAGGCGTACGCCGCCGCCCGGCTGGGCTGAGCCGCACCGGGCCGGGGGGGGGGGGGGGGGGGGGGGGGGGCCCCGCGGCGGCCCCCCCCCCCCCCCCCCCCCGCGGGGCCCCCCCCCCCCCCCCCCGGCGCGGCCGCCCGCGGGGCCGGGGGGCCGGA